>JAXDMH010000440.1:0-9040 GCA_034666225.1 Myxococcales bacterium | reverse complement strand
GAAGCAACTGAAGGGGTCCGTGCTGACCTGCTGCAAGCCCACCCTGATCGTGGTTGCCTCGCCGGGCACTTCGAACCCCGAGCCCCGGAGCGGTGGTACCGCCGCCGTCCCGCAACCCCCGCCACCGTAGAAGACGGGGTAGGCGTGCGTCGGATCGTAGTTGGCCGGCAGCTCGATGGTGAAGTCGCGGTCGACGAAGGTTTCACCGTTCGAGGATTTCATCGCGTTGCGACCACCCGGCACGAACGGCGGGGCGATGCAGTCCTTCGGGCAGTTCGGCACCGTGCAGGCCGCGCAGGGCTGGATGGCGATCCGGTGGTTGGTGAACCCGGTTGAAGTGGCACCCATCGGCATCTTGGTGCAGCCCGCGCTCTTCATCCCGGTTCGCCCTTTGCCGGGCCCGTCGCTCGCGCCGCCACCACCGTCGGCCACGCTGGCATCCAGAGCGGCGCCTGCGCCGCCCGTGCCCCCGGCTCCGCCGCTTCCCGCCACGCTGCCGGGCGTGTCGGTGGCGGCCGCGTCGATGGCGCCCCCCCCGGTGCCGCTGCCCGGTGAGCCACCCGCACCACCAGAGCCGGCAGCGCCAATGGCGCCCCCGCTCCCGCCCGATGATCCCGCCCCGCCGCTGCACGAAAGCGCGACCAGGCAAGCAAGAACACCAAACCTCAGAACAAATGTCACCACGGATATCCAGACGGTGGAACGTCGCCGGGCAGGCAGCGAAAAAGGGAGGATAGAGAGGAACAAGGCGCGCCTTCCTATCTAATAGAGGCGGCGACGCGTCATTTTGCCGGGCGGGTCGCGACGCTGGTCAGCTGTTCAGAGGCCGTAGAGCGTGGTCGGGCTGGCCGTCACCATTGGATCCGCCGCGCACCGTTTCGGCGTCGACCCGCCGCAGCCTGTGCCGACGACCAGACACGCCAGCAGGATCAGGTTTCTCATCATGACAAGGAACGTTCCGCGTTCTGGACAGCGACGTCGACGACGACCGCCGAGTGATCTGACAGAGGCCGTCCGTCGGCGGCGGCGCGCGGGCGCTCGACAGTAGCGCCCACTGGCGTGAGGTTGCGGCCGGCGAACCAATCGAGGCGCACGGGCACGCAGCCGTTCCATGGTCGCAGCAGGCGCACCAGGAGGCGCGTGAGCAAGCGTCCGACCTGCCTCTGCGAGTGGGCGAGGACGTATGAATCCGTGAGGTCGTAGAAGTAGGTGCCAAGGGCGCGGTCGTTGAATCCCTCGACGGCGAAGTGGCGCGCCCGCAGGAGATCGAACACCGGCCGCTCGTAGTGCTTCTCCGGCGTCAGGTATTGATCGACGGTGGCGCGGAACCCGGTGACAAGCAGCTTGTGCAGGATATCTCGGGCCAGCGCGAACGTGCCCGAGAGGTCGTACGTGTTGCTGTTGAAGTCGCCGCCGACCAGCGCGCGGGTCACGCCACTGCGATCGATGCGGTCGAGCAGCGCGGCGAGCTGGCGCGCGCGCTGCGCGGGTGAGGCGTTCGAGTCGAGGTGGCAGGCCGCCACCACGAGCGGGCCGTCGGGAAGAGCGATCTCCGCCAGCAGGGCGCGCTTCTTGCCAAGGCGTTTTTCCGAAGAGTGAAACTTGTCGCGGATCTCGGGGAGATCGACGTTCTCGACGCGCCCGATGGGATGGCGGGAGATGACGGCCGCGCCCGACAACGCCAGCGTGTTCTCGACGCCCCCGGCGTCATCACCGACGTCGTCGGTGAGCGCGAGGTAGGAAACGCCGAATGCGTAGCTCATGCCGAGCGCCTCGGCCAGCTCGCGCGCGACATTGCGGTTGCCCGAACGCCCGAGGCCGATGTCCACCTCACTGAGCAAGAACAGGTCGGCATCGGCGAACGGCGGCGCCGCGACGGCGCGCCGCAGGTCATCCAGCCGCGCCCCCCGCTGGATGTTCCAGGCCACCGCCCGCAGCTTTCGCGCGCGCGATCCTGGCACGGCCACCGGCGCGCGATCGCCCCGCTCCACGCCCTCGAGCACCCGCTGCGCCTCGCCGGCGATTTCAGCCCACAGCGCGCTCCGCTCCAGCGCCTTGCGCGTCCGGATCCTTCGCAACGCTCGATAGTGTGCACGGATCTCGTGCTCCACCGACTCCACCCGTGAGAAGGACATGGCCGCAACATATTAGTCGCAGAAGTGAGACTGCGGAGCCGCGGCTCATTTCCGCGCGGGTCCGACGAACAGAGGGTCGGCGACGCGCGCCACGTCCTTTACCGCCCGGGCGAGGGCGACGGCCTTGTCACGCTCGGCCGCGGTTTCGACTGTCCCTGAAAGGGTGACCACCTTTTCGTCCGTGTCGACGTGGACGCGGAGCGGATCGAACCCCTTGCTGCCGAGCTCGCTCTTGACCTTGGTGGTGATCCAGGTGTCCTGGCTGCCCGCGCCCACCGCGTGACCGACATCCTTCGCGGCCTTCTCGGTGGTCCTGGCCACCTCCTTGACGTCCTCGCGGACGGGGTTGTCGGAGGAGCGGGCCCTCTCCCCGGGGGCGCGCTGGCACGCCGGCAGCGCGGCCAGCAACAGGACCGCGCCCGCGATTGACATGCCGCCAAGACTTGTCGTCATTGCCCTGACAAGCTGGTGCTGCCAGCGCCGTCAGGCAAGATGCCGCCCGTTCAGCGCCTGGCCCGGGGTACGTCTCGATCCAGCACGGTCTTGCGGCCATCGCGCGCCGCCGCGCGGATCGCTTCATCGCAAACGGTGCGCACGTGGTCGCCCAGGGCATTGGCAACGGCGTCGGAGATGTTCATCCCGGAGCGATCGCGGATGTACTTCTTCATCTTGGAAACGACGATCAAGACGTCGTCGTGGTCGTACTGGTTGGACAGCGCCGGCCCGCCCGCGTGGGAAGTGACCGATGCTGGGGGTGCCGTCGTCGTCGCCGGCTGGGGCTGGGGCGGCGGCGCGCTCGGCGGCGGGGCAGGGCGCGGCGGTGATGCGTCTGCCTCGTTCGCTGCGTTCGCGAGGCTGCGCGCGTGCTCCTCGGGTCCGGGCGCGTGCGCTTCGACGGCCCAGGCGTCACGGTGTCGCAAAGTGGCGACGTGCGAGTCCCAGCACGACACCGAACAGAACACCAGCCTGGTGCGGTTGCGGTTGCAGGTCGACACGCTACAGACCCAGTGGACGGCGTGGAAGGCGATGCTCTTCCTGCAAGCGCTGCACAGCATCCAGACGTCGGCGGGCGGTTGGGACATGGGGCCCATTGTAGTCCCGACCCGGCTCGCTCAATATCGCTCCGATCCCGCCAGGAGCTCAGCCGCCCGGACCGTCAGCCATGATGTAGCCCGTGAGGTCGCCGACCTTCGCCTCGAGCGCATTCATCACGTCGTAGAGCAAGTGGCGTTCACTCAGGAGAGCGAGATAGCTTCCCGCCTGATCGACGATCACGGCGTGACGGACGTGGTGCGAGCGCATGGCCGTCGCTGCGCTCTCGACTGAGTCGGAGTCGTACACCTTGACGATGTCGTTGTTCATGACGTCACCGACGCGCGTCGTGACGGGATCGCGGCCGTCAGCGACGACGCGCTTCATGAGGTCGCGCTCGCTGAAGATCCCGACGATCGCGGCGCCTTTGCGGACGGCGATCGCGCCGATGTGCGACTCGGCCATGATGCGCACGGTCTCGCGCACGCTCACGTCGGGCGTGACCTCCGGTCTCTCGTGGCTCAAACGAAGTAGCCCCATCACGAACCTCCTATCGCGCTACGCGAGTATCCTCCTGCTTTCGTCAACGGATTGTTTCGCGTTGGTCAGCGATTGGCAAAATCGAACGTGCCCGGTCACCTGTGGCGATCACGCCGGGCCGGCAGGGGTAGGATCCCACCTGCCATGAGCAACGAGGACACACCGGCCAACGGCACGAAGCGCGTGATGAGCGGCCAACGGAGGGTCTTCTACGATGGCTACTGGATCAAGGCCTACCAAGCGCCGGCCGACACTCTGACGACCAAGAAGCGGCTGATCGAGGCGCTGACGAGACGGCTGTTCAACCACGTCGAGCACGGCGTCAACATTCCGGGGACGCGCCTTGAAGAGGCGCGACGCTCCTTCGACAGCGAGGAGAACCCGCAGAAGAAGCGGGTGAAGGCGGGGATGCTCGCCGGTGCGCTCTTCAATCGCGCCGCGGACGTGTTCACGAAAGCTGTCGAGCTGCAGGCCCTTGGGATCGAGATCCGCTCCGACAACGCGCTGATTCGCCAGTGCGGCGAACACCTGAAGGAAGCGCTCGATCTGGGCAAGATGGTGCTTCATCGCAGCGGCGAAGAGGGGATCGACGAGTTGTGGGGTGAACCCTTCAAGGCGTTCGCGTTCCCGATCGAAGCGTTCTATTGCAGCCGCTACATCAAGATCGCGCAGACGATGCGGGACATCGATCGCGTCACTGCCGAGCTTTGCGCGGTGTTCGAAGCCGTGCCGCTGTTCGCCGGCATCGAGCCGTTGCTGAAAGAGCTGGGCGAGGCTGCCAAGATCAGATGCGAAACGCTTCAGACCGATACGGAGATCTTCGACGTCTGGGCCTCGTTCGTGGCCGCCTGCGAATGTATGTCGGCGTTCCGACCCGTCCAGGAGGCGTCATCGCTGGCGCCCGGCCAGGCCGCGCACGTCAGGGAAGGACTCGCCTTGCTGTGCCGCGGTCGCGACCTCATCTGTGACATCACGCGGGCGCGCGTCCCGATGCCGAAGAGTACGGCCGAGTTCATCGATCGGGCGCGACGTTACCGACAATTGTCTGCCGCCTTGCCCGAGGGGACCGCTGCTGGAGCCGTCCGCGCCGAGCGCAAACGATCACCGCGAAGTGCGCGTTCCGCCCCCGATCTCAACAGGTGAAACGGGAAACGCCAAGGCGTTGCAGCGGTCGGGATCGAGCTCATATTGTCGGTGGGCTGCCGATTGCCAGTTCGAAGCAGCGAACCATGCAGCGTCGTGACTTCACGATAATCGCCGGATGTGCACTGGCCGCCGTTCCCTTTGCCGGCTGCTTGAGACGTCAACGATTGGAGACCAAAATCAACCCTCTGCGCGACCAGATGGCGGCCCGGATTGCCCAGGAAGAGTTCCCCGGGGCCGTCTGGCTTCTGGCCCAGGGCGACGACGTCGCCGTCGACGCGGCGGGCGTCACCGCGGTCGGCGGAAAATTGCCGATGCGCCGGGATACCATCTTCCGGATCGCCTCGATGACGAAGGCCGTGACCGCGACCGCGGTGATGATGCTGGTCGAGGAGGGCAAACTCCGGCTCGATGGGCCGGTCGAGCAGTGGCTTCCGGAGCTGGCGAACCGGCGCGTGTTACGACGGCTCGACGGTCCCCTGACCGACACCGTCCCAGCGAAGCGTGCCATCACGGTCGAAGACCTGCTCACTTTCACGATGGGCTTCGGCATGCAGTTCGACGACAGTTTACCGATCCAGCGCGCCATCGATGAGAACCAGCTGGTCAACGGCCCGCCAGTGCCGATGACCCCCCTCCAGCCCGATGAGTGGATGCGGCGGTTCGGAACCCTCCCCCTCATGCATCAGCCCGGCGAAGGCTGGATGTACAACACCGGCAGCCTGATCCAAGGGGTTCTGGTCCGGCGTGCCGCCAACCAACCCTTCGACGCCTTCGTCCGCGAGCGGATCACCGGCCCGCTGGGCATGCGCGATACCGACTTCTTCGTCCCGGCACCCAAGCTCGATCGCTATGCCGGCTGCGGCTTCTCCACAGACCCCGCGAGCAAGGCTCGGACCCGCATGGACCAGGACGGGCCGGCGAGCGCCTACGCTTCGCCCCCGGTCTTCCCCGGGGGAGCCGCCGGTCTGGTGTCGACCGTGGACGATTACTTCGCCTTTGCTCGCATGCTTCTGAATGGTGGGGTGCACCAGGGGCGCCGCATGCTTGCCGAGAAGTCGGTCCGGGCCATGACGACCGACCACATCACGGCAGCGCAAAAGGCTGCCGCCAAGTTTTTTCCCGGATTCTTCGAGAAGAGCGGCTGGGGCTATGGCATCCGGATCAGCACGGCGCCAGACGCCATCACGCCGGTGCCGGGCCGCTACGGATGGGACGGCGGCTTCGGCACCTCGTGGATGAGCGATGCGAACCGGAAGCTCATTGCCATCGTGATGACCCAATCGTCCAACTTCCTGTTCAACGGCGGGGCCGACGCCTTCTGGCGCGGGGTTTACGCGGCGGCGGCGTGAGAGTGAGTGATGCCGGCTGATTCAATTCGTTCATGGCGCCTCCGCGATGCACAGCAGCTCGGCGCCGGCGAGGAACACGTGGTACAGGATGCGCGCTGGCGTTCCCGATACCAGGTGTTTGCCGTCGCGTGACACATGGTTCGCCCAGTTGGCGCCGTCCGCATAGAAGAAGTAGCTGCGCAGCCGCGCCAGGTGCGCGAACGCTTGCAGGCGGTACGCGGCGTCGCCGCTGGCCTCCCACTGCGCGATGCAGGCCTTGATGTATTCGGTCTGCGGCCATACCAGCTTGCTGTCGGCCAGCACCGCGCCATCGGTATTCACGCTGTCAAAGACCATGCCTTGCAGCGGCCCGCGCGGATCCAGACCGTGGCGCGTGCCGAATTCAAACAGGCGCTGGGCGTGTGCCTGCAGGTCTTGCCGCGCGGCCTGCCGCATGTACTGCGCCAGCAGCCAGACCCACTCAAACTGGTGGCCGGGCTCGCGCAGTTTGCCGGCGGCGCCTTCGGCAGGCCGCCACTGCGCATCGAAATACTCGCCCAATGTCCCACCGCCATCAACGAAGGCGCGCGTGAACAGCGCAACCAGTTTCTCTGCGTACTTTAGCCACACGGCATCGCCGCTGGCCGCGTGCATGGCCAGCGCGGCTTCCAGCAAATGCATGTGAGGGTTCTGGCGCCGAGGCAGCTTGTCCGTATGCGGGAACTCCTCGAAGAAGCCGCCGTGCACGCGGTCGGCCAGATGGCGCTCCATGAATTCATAGGCCTGCGCGGCCAGGTGCAAGGCCTCCTGCGAGCCGGTGGCGCGGTGATACCAGGCCATCGCGAAGATGACGAAGGCCTGGTCATAGGCATCGCGCGCCGGATCAATGATCTCGCCATGCACCGAGGTGCTTCGATGCCAGCCGGCAAAGCCGCCGGCGCTCGCGCTGGCGCGGCGTACAAAGTCAAAGCCATGATCGGCAACGGCGCGCAGGTCGCCGCCGCCCGCCAGTACGGCGGCATGGCTGAACACGTAAGTCAGGCGGGCCTGGTTCAGCACCGTGCGGGCGGGCGACGCGCCTGCGTGGCCCTGCGCGTCCAGCGACTCGAAGAAGCCGCCTTGCGGGTCGACGATGCGCGCGGCCCAGAAGGGACAGACGTGTTCCAGCAACCACCGGCGCAAGTCCTGCGGATCGGGGGTGGGGTGCATGTCAGGCTCAGGCTCCCGGGGGGGGGTCGCGAACCCGCGATACCAGCTGGGTGGGGCTGACAAAGCGCATGGCAATCAGCAGCCAGGTCAAGGTCACGGCCATATAGATGATGGCCATCGCGTCAATCGATTGCGGCGCGCGCACGCCGGCGGCGAACACCGCGTAGTACAGCGCCACCACCAGCGTCTGCGTGCTGGGTCCGCCGGTGAGGAAGGTCAGCTCGAACATCGAGATGGTGCGCACCAGCACCAGCAGCGATGCCGCCAGGATGCCCGGCATCAACAGCGGCACCAGCACGTGGCGAAACACCTGCCAGCTCTTTGCGCCGAACACACGCGCGGCCGATTCCAGGTTGGTGTCGATCTGCTCGATGAAGGGCGTCATCACCAGGATCACGAAAGGCAGCGTGGGCAGCAGATTGGCGATGATCACGCCCGTCAAGGTGCCGGCCAGGTTCAGCCGGTACATGACGGTCGCCAGCGGGATGCCGTAGGTGATGGGCGGAATCATCAGTGGCAGCAGGAACAGGCCCATCAGGAATCGCTTGCCGGGAAACTCGCGCCGCGCCAGCGCATAGGCGGCGGGCAGGCCGATCAGCAAGGCCAGCACCACCACGCAGAGCACGATCTGCACGGTCACCAGCAGCACGTCGGCCAGCTGGAATTCCTTCCACGCATCGAGATACCAGCTGGTGGTGTAGCCGTCGGGCAGCCAGCTCTTGAACCAGCGCCTGGCAACGGAGCTGGTGGCGACCGAGGCGACGATCAGCGCCACGTTGATCAAGAAGAAAGTCATCAGCCCTAAAACCGCGCCGTTCCAGGCGCGCGCAGCCCAGGGGCTGGCGCGCCGCGCGGGCGTGGCGGCGCTGCTTCCGACGGCGTTCATCCCTTGCCCCCGGTGACCGGGCCGCGATAGACGAAGCGGCGCAGTCCCAGCACGGCGGCCACCACCAGCAGCTGCGCCACGCCCATGATCATGGCAATGGCCGAGGCCATTGAATAATCGTAGCTCTCGAAGGCGGCTTCATAGGCGGCCAGCGAAATCACGCGCGTGGGCCCGGCCGGCGAGCCCAGCAGCACGGCGGATGGAAACACCGAGAAGGCCTGCACGAAAGACAGCGCAAACGCCATCGCCAGCCCGGGCAAGAGCAACGGGAACACCACGTGGCGAAACTGCCGCCAGGGCGATGCGCCCAGTGTGGCCGCCGCGCGCGAGAGCACAGGGTCAATGCCCGAGATGTACGACAGCACCAGCAAGAAGACGAACGGGAAACCGGAGATCACCAGCGAGATCAGCACGCCCCAGTAGTTGTGCGTGAGGTGCACCGGCCCGTCCCACAGGTGCAGGACGTGCACCACCTGCGAGAACCAGCCGTTCGGCCCGAAGTAGCTGAGCATTCCCTGTGCAATCAACACCGTGCCCAGCGTCAGCGGCACCGTGATGATCGTGGTGGCGATCTTCTGATACGGCGTCTTGTGGCGAAGCCGGTAAGCCAGCGGCACGGCCATGCCCACGTTGATGAGCGTGGCCGGCAGCGCCAGCTTCATGGTGGTGCCGATGGTGTGCCACTGGCGCGGGTCGCTGAAGAAGGCCGCGTAATTGGCCAGCGTGGCGCCGCCGTTCATCGGATGGAACGACAGCACCAGCCC
>JAXDMH010000439.1:0-7960 GCA_034666225.1 Myxococcales bacterium | reverse complement strand
CGAGAACGAGGCCGGGAGCCCGCTGGACCTGGACAATCCACCAATCCACCAATCGATCTGGCTCGAAGGATCTGTGTAAATCGTAGGCTCGGCCGAATCCCCCTTGTTCTGAACAGCAAAATAGTATGTTCCTGGTGCAAGGACGATCGCCGGCGCGGGAGGTTCTTGCGCTCCCGGGTTGAGACCGACATTGATCGCCGAAGCGATCAAGGTACCGGGCGCGTTCGCGACGCTCGAGTAGAGACCAAAAGAGGCGATCGCATTCGCGGTCGTAGAGGAATTGATGTATCCGAATGCGACCAGGGTCGACATCCTGCTGACGGTTATCGGAAAGGCTGAAATAAAGTCACCGCCCTGGCCAAAGGGCGAAGCTTCGTTTCCAGTGAATCGGTTGGGAAACCCAATCCTAACCTCGCAGCTCCCCGACTTGCAGAGACTGCCCGTGGGGCATTTCAGCGTGCAACCACCGCAGTGGGATGCATCAGACGATAGGTTCAAGCAAGTGTGGTTGCACAAATCCGGTGCCGATTGCATCGGGCAAGACTCCCCGCACGCTCCGTTGTTGCAGGTGGCCGATCCATTCACCGGAACGCTGCAGGTGGTTGACGAAGCCTGGTAGTAGCAGCCTTGGGCATCGGAGTTGCAGGTCGCGAGTTGGGTCCCGCTCGAGCACATGGGCCCTGTGCCATTGCATACGGGATCGCTGTTGCACGCGCACATGGCAGAGCCCGGCGTTCCCTTGCACGACTGGTGAATTCCGCATGCGCTGGGTGATCCGATTGCCCAACAACCATTCGATCCGAGCGTGCACGTTGCGAGGCCGCCACTGACGCAAAACTTCTGCCCCTGGGTGCAGCTGTCGGTGCAGCCAAGGCCACACACGTTGGGTGTTCCACTTCCTCCACAGGTTTGCGGCGGGGTGCACGTGGCGCAGACCACACTCTGGCCGCAGTTGTTGGTCACGTTACCGCACTTGGCGCCGTTCTGGCATGTTTGGGTCGAGGGTTGTGGCATGCACCCACAGACACCGTTGACCCCACTGCCACCGCAACTTTGGCCCGTTCCCGAACAGCTAGTTGAACATTGGACGGAAAAGCACTGGTCGACGTGCGCGCCCATCTGTGCGAGGTGAAGATAACCGGCTCACCGGTTGCGGCACGGGTGACCGTGCAATCCCCCCAGGCGCGAGGAAGGCATATGCCTGCCAGACGAGAAGCCCGATTCGTGACGTTCGGGCGAGAGCCGAATCGGCTCCATCACCAAACACCGCGGATAGTCTCTGCCTGAAATGCTTCATCCTCCTGCTGGTTCGGATGGATTGCGACAAGCACCGACAACTTAGCAACACGGCGCCGAAGATGTCGATTGGCGAATTCTTGATGAGCCTCTGTCGCCACCTACCATTGGTGATCTCGGCCGGGACAGGCCGGCCGGTTTGTCAACAAGGACGCGGCGTGCCGGTCGCCTGGACGGCAAGCGGTTGAGCCGATCGAGGCTCACCAGATGTTTCCGCGCGCCGTCCTGGACGAGTACCCGGTCCGCGACAACGAGTAAATCCCCGATCGGCTGTGCAACCTGATCCTGCTCGCGCGCTCGGACAAGGAATCGTTGGGCGAGATCGGGCCCGACATCTACCTGCACATGATCGACGCGCGCGATCGCACCGCCCACCTCATTCCCGCCAACGCCGGCCAGTGGGCAGTGAAGTCCTTGCCGCATTCTGGGAGGAGCGCGAACGTCTGATGGCCTCCATGCTGCGCAGCCTGCTCTTCGATCTCGGTGTCAGTTGACGGCGGTCTGATTGTGCTTCCGCGAGAGACGCGGTGGCGGTCTACTGGTTCGGATCCCTTGATCCCCAGCCGCATCATGGTTACATCAACCACCTTATGAGGACCCAGATGAAAGATCGGCTAACGTGGCGCCCCGGGATTCGCGACGGCCTGGCGATAGGCATGGCCGTGGTGAGTCTCCTCCTCCTTGGTTGCGGCGGTGGCGGAGGACCGACCTGCGACGCTCAGATCCAGACTTCCTGGGATCTCTTCCAGAATGGAAACCCCGTCGAGTGCGTGCGCGGCGACACCGTCACGATCAGAGTGGACACCGATTCCATGCTCAAGTCGTTCGATTGTTCGGCACACGCCGGGATAACGCCCGCCCTTCAAGGTGGCGTCACCCACGGGGTGGCGTTGCAGCTCACTGACATCAACGGCACCCTGCTCTCCCAGACAGCTACCATGAGCCTTTTTGTGCCCTGCGGGACAGTGACGCCGACGCCGAACGTCCAGTTTGATCTGCCCTGACGCGATCAACGAAGAGCGCGGGAGCCGCCTAGCAAGTCAGCGATGGCCGACCTCATCAAATCGTAGTCCTTTGTTCCAAGGGCCATGGTGCCGCCCGGGTGAATGCGTCGGATGGTGCCGTTCTGATCAATCAGGAACGTGACGCTGGTGAAGTCTCGCTTGTGACCGTCTAGCCACCAGCGGTGAAGGGTCCGCCAGTCGCGATCGATGGCGACGGGAAACTCGAAGCCGAAGTCGCGCGTCCATCCGCGGACCTTTTTGGGATCGAGCGGCTCGGGGTTCTTGTGATGGTACATGCCAATGACGACAAGGCCCTTGTCGTTGAACTGGTGGTGGAGCTGGTTAAGAGCCGGCGCGGTCGCTGTGCAGTACGGGCAATCGGTCGACATGAACCAGCGGACAAGGACGACCTTGCCGCGCAGGTCAGCAAGGTCGAGGGGCTTTGAGCCGATCCATTCGCTGACGTTCCAGGGAGGGGCGGGCGTGCCGATCAGTTCGGTGCCGTCGCTCGCCTTGGGCGAGCCGACCGCGGCAACGATCGGAACGGCCAGCAATGGCAGCGAGAGAAACAACGCCGAGAAGGACATGACGGGAGCTTAGCAAGCAGCTCTCTGGTTTCAGAATCTTAGCGCCGCGACCAACCCGACGACGCGCGCGCCTGCCGGCGCCGCGGCCGGCCCCCGGGCCTGAACAGGCGCCTCGTCGATCTGGCGTCGCATGAAGGCCTTCAACTGGCCGTTGTAGTCGTCCGCCATCCGTTCGGCGTCTTCAGGGGAGATCCGCGGGCCCCGGCGCTTGCTCAACAAGGCCCCGGTGATGATCGCCACCGTGCCCACACCGATCAGGCCCCACGCAGCCTTGTCCATGGTGGTCCCGGTGAGGTTCGGCACGTCGCTGTGTTCGATCTCGTACGCCAACAGTCCCCCGCCCACACTGGCCATCACGACTCCGGTCCACAAGGTGGCCAGGCCGGCGGTGCGGCGCGTGGGATCGACGGTCGGCAGCAGGTCTTGCCGGCCGATCGTGGTCAGGAAGTCATTGCGGGTGGTCGATTCGCGATACTTGCCGCGGTTGACGCGCCAGCTGGTCCCCTCGCGAATGATGGAAAACGCGTTGAGGTCGAAGGTCTCCTCCGGCGAGTGACGCGAGTCCATCCGCGGGAACAGAGGCTCGTGCCTCTCGGGCGGTGTCTCTTCGGCAGACGCGGCGCGGACAGTGAGCATCATCACAGCTGCGGCCACCCAACGACAGGCAGTGACCGGCAGCCGTCTGTTTGTAAATTTTCTAGGCTTCATCAGGCTGTCGTCTCTTTTTTGGAATTGACAGTGGCGGGCCAACAGTACACCGTTTTCGCCGCCTGCCAGTCAGGTTTCACCAGAGCGGGTTTTTACATGAAAATATTTGCGCCGATACTTTTATCGCTATCGCTATCGCTATCGCTGTCGGCGTTTTCCTGCTCGCAACCCCTCATCACCCAACCGGTCCATCGCGCCGGGGACGACTGGGACATCACGTATACAAAGATTCAGAAGGGACCTGACGCCTACCACGAAGGAAATACCAACTATCACCCAGTCCGGGGCGAGCATTTTTACCACGTGGTCCTGACTTTGCAGAACCGAGCCGCCGTCGAACGTAAATTCAACTTCGACCGCTGCGATCTCGACCTCAAAGACGAGGTGGTCGTCCCGTCTCTGATTGACGCCGCCACCTTCATCAACTGGACGGTGAACCGCGAACCCAAACTGTCGCCCGGCGAGACGATCTCCCGACGGTTGATCTACTCGTATCCGGACCGCTACTCGCCGACGCGCCTGGCGTGCATACCGATGGATCCCGTGCCCTTGCCGCCCTGACAGCCGAGGTGGAAGCGGCCACGATGAAGCGCGAGCGCGTGGCCAGACTGAAGATGCGAGGAATCTGAATCCAACGTCTCGATTTCCTCAGCTGTCGGTCGAGAGTTAATCGGATGGTTGGTCCCCGGGGCGGCGCCGGCCCCCAGGTGGTCGATTCCTCTCGCCGTTGCGGGCCCGAAAAAACGGGCGTACCGTGAGCCCGGGAGGTGTGCATGAATCGGGTGGCAGCGCCAGTCATGGGGGCGCTCATCGGGCTGGCGACGATCGGGGCGGCGTGCGGCGGTGGGACGAAGCCGCCGTCGGCCGAGGAGGCGCGCAAGCAGATCGACGCGCTGGCGGCGCCCGGACGCTCGCTGGGGGTCGAGTCGTTCACCGACAACGACGGCCTATCGGTGTTCGCGCCGCTGGCGTTTCCGGAGGTCAAGGCGCTCTTGCCGCTGGGCCCCGCCGGGGCCGACCCGCTCATCGCCACGTTCACCGACACCAAGCTTGACGGCACCGAGGACGGCGACCGCGTGCGCGCACTGGCCGCGTTCGTGCTGGAACAGTGGGGCGCCAGCGCGGCGCTGCCCGGTCTACGCGCGTACCTGAGAAGCGCACTGGCCCAGACCGAGCCGCCGTTTTTCTCGATCGAGACCGCGGCCCACGCGGTGGCCGTGCTGTCCGGCCAGATCGCGAACGTGCGCGGTCTCTACGGATACGACCAGGTCGCCGCGGTGGCGGCGGGCGGCGGCTCCAGCGGCTCCGCGCTGACGGTGACCACCAGCAAGGGCAACGTCGTCGAACACCAGCACCTCATTGGCCCCCAGGTGCCGCCCGCCTCGTGGACCGCCGACTTCACCCCCGGCATTGTGCAGGCGCGCAACGAGGTCTTCACGATGAAACTGGATGGCATCGCGCGGTTCGAAGATCCGATCATGGTGCTGGAAGACGCCACCCGATCCTATGACTGCCACAGCTTCACCTTTCGGCGCGAAGACACCCAGTTGCCCGATCTGACCCAGCGCTACCACATCCTGGGCGAGTCGGTGCCGACGCTCTTGGCCGACGAAGGCTACACCGACGTCACCGCCTCGCCGGCCAGCTGGAAGCCTGGCGACGTGGTGGTCTTCTACAAGAAGGAGGGCGGCACGCCGACCCACACCGGACGGTTGTCGTTCGGCGGCACGGGGCTTGGCGATCCCAACCTGCGCTTCACCAGCAAGTGGAGCGTCACCTTGCCGGTAGTCAACGTGTCGGTGCGCGACTGCATGAAGCTTTACGGGAAAATCGTGCGCATCTTTACCAAGGTCAGCCAGTGCGCGGTCGAGGTGCGCGCCGGCTCGTTCGAAACCTGCGCTCGCCGCGCCGACGGCACCATCTGGTGTTGGGGCAGCAATCAGTTCGGCCAGCTGGGCGACGGCACCACCACCGACAGTCCCAGGCCGGTGCAGGTGCAGGGCCTGGCCGACATGGTCGCGCTGTCGGTGGGCGAAGGGTTCGCTTGTGCGGTCAAGGGCGACGGCACGGCGTGGTGCTGGGGCCAAAACAAGGACAGCGGCGCGCTGGGCGACGGCACCGAGATTGACCGCAGCACGCCGGTGCAGGTGATGGGGCTCTCCGGCGTGGTGCAGGTGGCGACTGGCGTGGCCGTGGCGTGCGCGCGCAAGCAGGACGGATCGGTGTGGTGCTGGGGCGGCTCGCTGGGGCCGAGGCCGACACAGATGCGGACAGCAGGCGCGCCGCCCAACGATCCGCCACCAGCCCTGGCGGCCGACGATCTGGTCGGCGGCTTTGGCGGCTTCTGCGCGCACGCCAGCGACGGTGGGCTGTGGGGCTGGGACGGCGAGCGCGGCGACTTCCCCGGCGATTCGGGTTCGAACTGGGTCGTGGGCTCTTTGTCGCTGCCACCGAACGGCGCGTACCCCGTGACCTCGGCCATGAGCAGTCTGACCATGCCGCCCACGCTGCTGACTGGTGCGGTGCGCGCGGCCGTCGTCGGGCGGCTGCACGCCTGTGTCATCGCGGGCGGCGGCGTGGTCCAGTGCTGGGGGGTCAACGAGCACGGCCAGCTGGGGCGCACGACGTCCAACCCCGGCACCTACGCCTACGCCGACGCGGTCGCTGGGCTACCGTCGGCCGCGGTCGATCTGGCCGCCGGTGACGACCACACCTGCGCGCGCACAAGCGACGGCGCCGTGTGGTGCTGGGGCGCGCGCGCCAAGGTCGATCCGGCCCACGTGCGGAGCGACTCGACCGTGCCGGTCCAGGTCATGGGTCTGACCGCCCTGACGGGAGTCACGGCGCAAAGCCTGGCCGGCGGGGCCGGGCACGCCTGCGCGCTGACCCCCGATGGTATCTGGTGCTGGGGCAGCAACATCTTCGGCGAGATCGGCACCGGCAGCGACACGCCGACCGACGTCGTCGATCCGGCGCGGGTCGCGCTGCCCTGTCCGTGATGACCCGGTACGAGATGAATGTCCCGCAACGGCGAGCGCTAGTTCTCATCCTCGCCCGCGAGCCATATGAGGGTGGGCATCCTCCGACCGAGATAGAACTGCTTCGTTCTGCCGCCCGGCTGTGACGCCTGCCAGTAGAGATATCTTTCTCCCTTGATTGTTTTCTCTGCGAATGACCCCGTCAGTTGACCGATGGATCGCTGTGCGTGCACACCTATCAGGTGCTCGAGCAGTTCGGCATACAAAGTCTGGGTCTCGAGAGGCAGCGCAGTAGCCATCGCGGTTATACGTAGATTGGAACGACTCTACGTATAACTCAATTCGCGAGATTCGCAGCTGGGTGTAGGTGGGACAGGGATTGAACTTGGCAGAAGGAGGGTGCTTGTGTTCCAGGGATCCCGGGGCAATCAGCGGCCGAAGGTACGTTGTCCGGACCGTGTTCTCGGTGTGACCACCGCGGCGGCGATTTCTGACAGCATCCGCCATTCCCCAGTGCAGAAGACCAGGACGCGCTGGAATATCTGTTCCTGGGAAGCCCATCCTCGGGTGGCTGCTCCCTCGGAGGTTTCCTCGGAGCCTGACGGAGGTTTCCTCGGAGGTTTCCTCGGAGGTTTCTTCGGAACTGCCCAGTCCCAGAGGCAGATGCGTCGTCGCCGGGGTGGTCGCCTCAAGGGCCAGCGTGTAGACATCGACCGCCGCGCGGCGCCCGTCGATGTGAGCAGCTTCTTGCGCACCAATTCTCGGAATTTCAGCGTGACATCTCGCGAATTGGCGCCAGTCAACTCGCACAGCCGGAGTGTGAATCCGCCTTCCGCGTGCGCCGCCATCAAGGCCAGCGTCGTCAAGTACGAGACGGCGAAGCGGCGATGGCGCCCGCTGACGTGCGCGCGATCACGCGTCGCGCACCCGCGAGTGGTCGGGGGACGCGGTCTCATATAAAGATCGACCCATGTTGACGTATCCCCCGTTTGCCGCGTCGGTGCGGATGCAGTCGGCGGTGCGAAGCAATCCACCGTTCGCGCTCCACGAGAAAGGGACGGCGGTGGCGCTGCTGCAGGGCGGACTGATCCAGCAGGGGATCCCGATGCCGAATTCGACCAAGAAGGGGGTCCCGGACGGCATCTACGGCAACGAAACCTTGAGCGCCGTGACGACCTTCCAGCAGCGAAACAAGTTTTTCAACGTGGACGGGATCGCCGGCAAGGACACGATCACGGTGCTGGATGGATTGCTGGCCAAGGCGACCCCGCCGCTTCCGATCATCCCCGGACCGCCGTCGTCTCCCGTCAATCGCAACTACCAGATCGGGACGCTGGACCCAGCAGTATCCCACGACCGCGGCGCCGGCATCTGGGGGTCGAAACCA
>JAXDMH010000438.1:0-2514 GCA_034666225.1 Myxococcales bacterium | reverse complement strand
GCCATCCAGCGCAATGTCGTCGGCGACGAGGACGGTTTCGACCTGGTGACCGGCGCTGCGGGCCAGGTCGCTGCCGAGCCGGAAGTTCAAGACGTCGCCGGTGTAATTCTTGACAATGAGCAGCGCTCCCGCGCCTCCGTCGACCGCTTCGATGGCCGCCAGCACCTGGGCGGCGCTGGGGCTGGCGAACACCTCACCGGGGCAGGCGGCGGCCAGCAAGCCCGGACCGATGAGGCCCGCATGCATCGGCTCATGGCCGGAGCCGCCGCCGGAGACCAGTGCCACGAGCCCGGGACGCGGAAGGTCGGCGCGGGCGACGTAACGCGGATCTGTGCTGGCCCGCAGAGCCCCGCGTGATGCGAGCACGAGGCCGGCAATGGCGTCGTCGACGAGCTGATCAGGATTGGCGACGACGTGGCCCGGGCTGGCGACGGCACGTGCAGCGGGAGCCTCGGCTGGCTGCGCAGAGCCCGAGGTGAATTCTCCGGGCGCGACCAGCGCTTCGATGATGTCGGCGACGGCCTGAGCTCCCGCGTCGACGGTGCCGACACCGCGGCCCGGGACGTAGCTGGCCCGCCCGCGTCGCGCCGCCAAATTGGCCGTAGCTTCAGCTCCGGCGCGTGCCGCAGCGGCCAGGTCGCCGCCACCCTCGAGCGCGTCAGCTGCCGGCAGCAACGCATCCAGCAGTGTCCGGTCGCCGGCCTTCGCCCCACCCAGCTCGGCGACGCCATCGGCCGCGGCCCGCAGCGCCGCGCCACCTCCGCCCTGGATCGTTTCGGCGGCGCGTAGCAAACCGATGCCCCAGATCGGCCCGGTCGTGCCGCCCACGCCGGCGACGGCCTGCGCGGCGGCCAGCAGGACCTCCCGGTCGCCGCCACCCGGGAGAGCATCGAGGGCCGCCTGCACCCGCCGCGCCGCTAGGGCGAGAATTCCACCGAAGTCGCCGTCGCCGGCAGCTGCATCCAGCTGGGAATACCGGGCCTCGTTGGCCAGCGCGACCGCGCAGGCCGTGAGCAGCAGGCGTCGCAGATCCGGTGCGGTCACGCGAGCCGTCAGGTCTTGGCCAGCGCCGCGCTGACCTTCTCGCAGGCGGCCTGGTCTGTCGCGGAGAAGACGACGTTGAGCTTGGCCGATTTTTCGGGTGCGTAGAGGCGCGCCCGCAGGTCAAGGACGTAGCCGCCGCCGACCAGAGCACGCGCGAAGCCGTTGTTGACGACGCTCGCCTTGTCGACGATCTCGCCGTACTTGGCAGTCGACTGGAACGTGACGGTGCAGCCACCCTTCACATCGGCGGTGGTGACCTTGCTGGCGCGGGCGACCTTGGCGATGACGGGGCCGACCACCGCGCAGCCGCCGTGTCCGGTGCGCACGACCTCCTGGCCCGCAGTCACCTTGATGCTGCTGGGAGCTCCCGGATTGCTGGCGGTGCAGTCGAAGGTGGCCACGAGCTGGCGGATCTCGAGCGGGTTGGCCGTCGCCTTCGTACCGTCGCCGCCTCCAAGCGTGATGACCGCGATGCCGATGACGATGGCCAGCACAACCACGGCGCCGACGATGGTCAGCAGCCGCCTTCTGCGCCGGCCGGCCGGCGCCGCCGGGGCCGTCCGAACACTCTCCGTGGGCGGGGTGGAGGGGATGTCACCGGGCGCTCGCGTCGGGGCGGGGAGGTCGCTGGAAGGGGTGCTCGCGGGGGTGTCGCCGGACGCACGCTCTGGAGGCTCGCTCACGCGCACATCCTGCCCGCCCAGCTCGCTTCAACGCGAGCGACTGGCCATACAGAGCTTGCTGGTCCGAAGGAGCAACCGTTAGCACGTGAAAAGATTAGGCATGTACACCGTCGCGCAGGCCCGCCAGGCACTCGCCGAGCTACTGCCTCGCCTGGACGAGATCGTCGCCCTGCGCGCAGACACCGCCGAGCTGGCCGCGGCCGTCACCAATGGCGCTGCCACCACCCTTGGCGGCACGCCAGAATTCAAGGCGGCGCAGGCGCGGTTGGACGAGCTCATCACCCAGCTTTCTGGCGAAGATCTGCAGCTCAAAGGCCTGGCGCCACTTCTGCTCGACTTTCCGTCAGAGCTCGACGGGGTGCCCGTCCTGCTCTGCTGGTTGGAAGGCGATCGTGAGCTCAACTGGTATCACCGGCTCGACCTCGGATTTGCTGGACGACGCCAGCTCGCTCCCGAGGTGCTGGAGTAGCGGTCACTGGCTGGCGCGTTGACTCGCCAGATCTCGGAGGTCGGGGAAGCTGCGCAGCGTGTGGCCGCCGTCGACGGTCAGATGCTGGCCCGTCACCCAGGACGATTCCGGTCCTGCGAGGTAGCGAATGGCGGCCGCGATGTCCGGCGGCTCGCCGTGGCGGTCGATCGCTTGCCCGGCCAGGAAGCGCCCGAGGATCTCTTCGCTGGAAAACATCCCCGCCGTGCCTGGGGTACGGGTCAGTCCTGGGCGCACGGCATTGACCCGGATTCCCACCTCGCCGAGTTCGTCGGCAGCCACTCTGACCAGGTGGTCAAC
>JAXDMH010000437.1:0-3338 GCA_034666225.1 Myxococcales bacterium | reverse complement strand
TCCCCGGTCCCCTTCGCTCCGCGCAGCAAAGCTGCGCTGCGCTCACCCACCTATTGGAGCGCGTTCTAGTGTTTCTTCTTCGCCGGTGCCGCCGCTTTTTTCTTGGCGGCGACCTTCTTCCTGGCGGCGGCTGGATGCGAGCGGGCGGCGGGCGGATCCTTGGCGGCGGCTTCCGCCGCAGGCGTGTCATTGGCCGCTGAAGCAGCCGGTGGCGCCGCCGCCGGGACGGCTGCAGCTGGAGGCGGCGGAGGCTCGGCGGTTTGGGCGGCCGCCGGCGCTGCGGCCGGGACAGGCTTGGGCTCGCTCTTGCCCTTGAAAATAACCACCAGGATGATGATCAGGGCTGCCGCGACAGCGGCGGCGCCGGCGATAATCATCGTGCGCTTGCCGCCGCCGATCTCGTCCAGCATTTCATTGTCGCTCATGCGCGCGCCGGGGACTGAGCCGCCCACCGTCGGCAACGCAGTCGCCGTGCGGCCGCTGCGCAAGGAAAACTTCTTGCGGTCCTCCACCGTCAGCGACCCGTCATCGACGTACCGGTCTTCCAACGGCTTGGTGTCGTCGACCAGGGGAACTTCGGGCTCTCCGGCCGCGGGCGTGCTGGCCTTGCCCTTCTGAGCGCCGGCGGCGACCGCCTTGGCCTTGGCGTCGGCGACCATCTGATCGACGTCACCCTTCTTGAACCACAGCGTCTCGCGAAAGTTGGGGTTATTACCACCAGCCGCGTTGCCTTTTGCAGCGGCGCTGGCCGCGCGTGCGGCAGCCGCCGGGGCGTCTTTGTCTTTGGCGTCCTTGTCCTTGGCTTCGCTGACCGGCGGCGTCACCGCTGCGTTGGTCACCGGCGGCGCCGAGGCGGCGGGCATCGCCACCATGGTCGCGGCGATCGCGGCGCCATGGCCACGGCGCCCGGTGCCGGTCGTTTCGGTGACCGGGTTGCTCGCCGCCGGTGCCGGCTCAGCCGCAGCGGCAGCGGCGGGCGCAGGCTGGGCTGACTCGGCGGGCGCGCCAGCGCCGGCGCCATTTGACGACGTGAACGCCGCCGTGCCGCCGGAGCCATTCGCTTCGGCCCGTGCTGCGGCCGCCTCGGCCATCAGCTTCTGAACCTCGGGTGCGCCCCCGGCGAACATCATCGTCTTGGCGAAGTTGTTTTCAGGACGCCCGCTGCCGACGGTGACGCCACCGGTGGAGCCTGGTGTCGCGCCCGGCGCCGGCGGCGACAGGCCGGCGATGTCGTTCAAGAACTGACGCAGCGTCAGGGGGCGGCGGCTGGAGTTTCGTTCCAGGGCTTTGCCGACCAGACGATCGACGTCGACCGACAGACCCGGGTTCCGCCGGGTGGGCGCCACCAGTTCGTCATGCAGCACGCTTTGCAGCACCGCCTGCTCGTCGGGACCGGTGAAGGGCGGCTCGCCGGTCAGCATGAGCATCAGGATGGCGCCCAGGTTGTACGTGTTCGACCGCTGGTCGACCAGCTTGCCTTCCGCCTGCTCGGGCGACACGTAATCGGCCACGCCGAAGACCGTGTCCGACAGCGGCCTGGGCGTCGGAAAATTGATCACCTTGACGTCGTCGTTGGCCCCGACCAGGACGTTCTTGGCCGCCAGGTCGTGATGGATGACGCCCACCTTCTGGCCTTCCAGCAGCGCCTCGCCGATCTGGGCGGCGATCTTCTTCGCGCGCTCGAGGGGCAGCGGTCCGCCCTGTCGCACCATCTGGTCCAGCGGGGTTCCGCCGACAAGCTCGCTGACCACGAAGACGCGACCGTCGGGGTTCTTGCCGAAATCCTGTACTCTCGCCACGTGCGCATTCTGAGCGCGGGTGAGCTGTTTCAGCTCGCGCAGCGCCCGCTCCACGGCGGTGGGCGTCGGAAGCACGGCGGCTGCCACCAGCTTGTACGCGACGTCGGTGCTGGTCTGCGAATCCGTGGCCTGCCAGACTTCGCCGCCCCGCGTCCCGCCGATGCGGCTTTGAAGCTGGTAGCGCTGGGGCGGTGGCTCCTCGGCCGCTGCCACCAGTCGGCGGGGGCCTTCCGCAGTCGCGCAGCCCTCCTGAGGGCAAAAATTTCCGTCGTCAGGATACTTGGTTTGGCAGTTCGGGCAGACTTTCATCCAGCTCCTGGCCAGGCATGACTTGAACGGCTCTGTGCGACTCGCTTGTCGTTGCGCGATGTTAGTCGATGTTAGCCAAATTTGCCCGCATTGATTCACTTCCCCGGGGGGCTGGGGGCCGGGGGGCTGGCTGGCTCGAAACGTCTGGAATTATCCGACCGGCTTGCCGGGTTCGCCTAAGCCGGCGAAAAGAGCGGCGCTGGGCGGGGTCGAGCGCTTGCTATCGATCGCTTTGCGCTTCTTTCCCAGGTTCGAGTGCATGCGGCTACGCCGCTTCCAAGTCTTGCGTGTGTTCGAGGCCATGGCGGGCCGTTTTTTAGCAGGGCTTCCCCGCCACGTCAAACGAGATACAGATTCTGCGGGCCCCCGACCGCCCCCGGTTCAGACGCGGGTGGCGGTCACCACCCCCGGAATACCCTGGATACTGCGCAAGACCGTCTTCAATTGATCCAGATGCCCCACCGTGACCTGGAAGGTGTTCACGCCGCGTCCGTCCTCGGTGGTTCGGCATTTTGCCTGCGAAATGTTCACGCCGTGCTCGGTGAACGATTTGGAGATGGAAGCCAAGAGCCCGGGGCGATCCTCGCAGGTGACCTGAATGGCGACGGGGCGCAACGTCTTGGAATCGTCGTCCCAGGACACGTCGACGCGGCGGACCGGATCGAGATCCAGCGCCTTGGAGCAGTCGCGCGTGTGAATGGCCACGCCCTGTCCGCGGCTGATGAACCCGATGATGGAATCGCCGGGAACCGGGCTGCAGCACTTGGCGAACTTGACCAGGATGTCGGCCTCGCCCTGGACCTTGATGCCGCCGATCGATCGTTTGGCGGTGATGGACCGGCGGACCGTCTGCGGGGAGATCTCCGGGGCGGGTGTGCCCTCGTCCTCCGCGGCCTTGCGATCGGGAAGAATGGCGTGGGCCGCGTGCTCGGCGGTCAGCTTGCCGTACCCAACGGCGACCAAGAGATCTTCCGCCGTACCGATGTGCAGGCGTTCGGCGGCGGCGTCGATCAAACCGTCGCGCTCGGCCGATGCCAGCGACGAATCCAGCTTGCGCAGCTCGCGGGTCAAAAGGTCGCGCCCCATCACCCGGCTGCGCTCGCGTTGCTCCATGCGGATGAAGTAGCGAATCTTCGTCTTGGCCCGGCTGGTGACGACGAACTTCAGCCAGTCCTTGGACGGCTTCTGGTTGGTCGAGGTGAGGATCTCGACGGTGTCGCCGTTCTTGAG
>JAXDMH010000436.1:0-6311 GCA_034666225.1 Myxococcales bacterium | reverse complement strand
CCGCGGCCTCCGGCGTGACAGGCCGGCGTTATAACCAAGCTTAACTACCACCCCAGGGTGTAACTCAAGCGACGGTGGATCTACATGGGCGGCTTGGGCGTGTCAATCGTTCCGAATAGCGGGCGGGGTGGCAAACGGGCCCGGTGACACGGTTCTGACGGGGCGCTCAAGGATCTGGAACGGTCTGTCGAGAAACCCTGGTGGCGATGATCGCTCTTGGCCACAAGGGAAACACCCCAGCCTTCCTCGACGAAGCCGACCAGGGCGCCGCCGCGAATGACGCGGGCCGCACCGTCCAGGACGACTCGGCGCCGCAACGGTCGCAACCCCGCCTGCATGTGGTGACAGATCCATCGTCGGATGTTTCGGCCGATGTTTCGGTGTCGCCGACTGCGGTCGCCCCCTGGGCTTCGTCGCGCCTGTGGCCGCTGTGGATGGTCGTGGTGATCGGAGGGTTTCTTTGGCAGTTCGCCGAGGGGGTCGTGGGTTTCCTTCGGCGGTGAAACCAACGTGTTGACCGCCCTTGTGCACGTGGCCGAGATTCTGGGCCTCACGGCTTGCTGGGCTTTGGCCGGGTACGCTCTGCTGCCTCGCCGCCTGCGGTCGGATGAAACGTTCCTGGTCGTCAGCACGTCGTTCGCCCTTGGCGCCGGGCTGACCGCGGTGGCGGTGACGCTGACGGCGGCGCTGGGGGTCATGACCCGCCCTGTGCTGTGGACCGTCCAGGGTGGCGTCGTCCTCCTGGCGGCGCGCGGTTTTCTCGACCTGCGCCGTCACGGCACGCACGCCTTTCCGCTGTCGCTGCCAAGCTGGCCTCGCCGGCTGGCCATCGCAGCGCTGCTGCTCATGTTGTCGGCGACGCTGCTGGCCACGCTGGCCCCTCCTTCGTCGATGGACGCGATGGTCTATCACCTGCGCGCGCCGCACACATTCCTGCAATCGGGGCGCTGGGTGCCTCTCCCTGACATCGTCCAGTCGTTCCAGCCCCTCTACGTCGAGATGCTGTTCGGGCACGGAATGGCCCTGGCCGACGATGTGCTGGCCTCGTTGATCCATTGGGCGCTGGGGGTCTGCGCCATCACCACTGCCGGCGCCTGGAGCCGGCGCCTGGGCGGTTCGGCGCTGTGGGGCATGCTGATCCTCGGCGTGTCGGCGATCTTCGCCTGGGAATCGTCGTCGGCGTTCATCGACCTGGGATTGGCCTGCTTCGCGGGGCTGGCCTTGCTGTGGGCGACACGGCCAGAGCTCGGCCCACCGTCGTGGATCTTGGCCGGGATCTTCTCGGGCCTGGCGGCCGGCAGCAAATTGACGGGAGCCTTCGCGGCGGTCCTGGCGGCCGGCACCTCGCTGTACCTTGCGGCGCCAGCCTGGCGTACCGGCGCGCGCCGGTTCCTCGGCATCGGCGCGCTGGCCGTCGCGCTGGCGCTCCCCTGGTACGTGCGCAACCTGATGGCGACGGGAAATCCTTTTTATCCCATTGGCAACGCGCTTCTCGGCCTGCCGATGCCGACATTTTCCGCCAGCCTTTACGGTTACGGCACAAGCTTGTCGTACCTGCTGCGTTCGCCGTTCGATCTGGTCTGGCGCGGCGGGGTTTTCGACAAAGGATGGAGCCTGGGTCCAGCCTACCTGTCCCTGGTGCCCCTGGGCCTGGTCCTCACGGCGCGGACCAAGGTCGGTCGGGTGGCGTCAGCGTCGCTGGTGCTGTGGTGGCTGTTCTGGTTTGTATCCAGCCAGCAGGCGCGACTACTGCTGCCGATGGCGCCGCTTGCCGCCGGGGTGGCCGCGGTCGGCGCGCGCTGGGCGCTGGCGGCACCCTCGCGTCTGTTTCGATGGGCGGCGGTCTCGGCCCTGAGCGTGGCGGCGACGCTGGGCCTGGCTGTGGCCTTGCTGACGGCGACGGTGAACGCGCGCGTGGCGACCGGGATGGAATCGGCATCGGCATTCTTGCGACGCAACAGCTGGAATTACATCGCCTTCGAAAAAGCCAACCAGCTTTTGCCGGCGGACGCGCGCGTGGCCGTGGTCGGCATCCGCGCGAACAATCTCTATTACCTTGATCGTCCGGTGATGTACTTCGAGACGGCGCCCTCGGCCCCGGTGTTGCGCGACCTGCGGCTGTCCCACGTTCTGGACATCGGCGACTGCCCGCACCCCGCCTCAGACGGCCAGTTGCCGTCGCAAACCCTCTGGACGGGCCAGTACGCCCTGGTTCGCTCGCGCCTGCAGGGTGGCGTCAATGCCATCGTCTGCGCACGCCTCTCTGCGGTGGCGGACAGCGCACCTGCCTTCGCGTCGGCCAAGCCCCGCTTGTGATAGCGTCGGGGCCCATGCCCCACGAAAACCACCGTCGCAACCGCGCTTCCCATTTGATCCTGGCTGTCGCTGTCGTTGCCCTGGCTGTCGTTGGCGATGCGCGCGCCGACAAACCGGCCGACAAACCGCCGGAGCCTCCCAAGTGCAAGGCCTGGGGCAGCAAACCGCAATGTTGTGACCCGGCCATCGCGGCGCACCTGCCGCTGCCCGCGGTCTTCAAAGCCTGCGGTGAATCCGACGCCACGTTCCTGGGCGAGCAAGGCTCGAAAGACACCTGCAAGTACGTCTTCCGCGTCGAAGGGCAGAAGGAAGACGAGACGTTCGTGCAGGTCTACGCGCCGCCGCAAAAAGAAGTTCCCGCCTATCCCAACGATCCATTTTTCGACTGGAAGAAGGTGGGCAAGGCGTACATGACCAGCAAGGCCAAGTCGCCCAAGGCGGCGCCCATGCTGGCCAACTCGACCGGGCTGTGGATGCCTGGCGCCGGTTTCTTCGTCAGCGTCAACGCTTCGACCAAGGTCTGCAGCAAGCCGGAAGCGGCGCGCCTGGCCACCTCGATCAAATAACGGGACCCTGGGAGGGTCCCGCGCCCCCCGCGACGGGCTCCGACGGCAAAGCCGTCTCCGCCCACGCGATCAAAACCGCTATTCGCGCGTTCGCAGCAGCCAGTCCATCAGCGGAATGGTCACGTTGAAATTGGCGTGCGCCATCCGCCGCAGGACGTGGTGGCGCGCGTGGTGCGCGCGCAACCGGAAGAAAAGGCCGCCCGGCCGCAGCCCGGCGCTGGCCAGGGTGCCGAGCGGCAGGTGATAAAGCGCGTGCAACAGCTCGTAGGCCACGAAGTACAGCACGGCGGCGATCAGAAACACGCCGGTCAACCCGGGACCGCGCAGGATGCCGGCCAGGATGAACACCGGCGAGGCGATGACGAAGAGGCCGATCATCGTGTACCAGGGCATCATCACCAGGTCGAGTTCGCGCGTCTCGGTGATCGGCATGGTCTCTTCAGTGAAGGCCAGATGGTGCAGCTGGGCGTGGTTCTTGTAGAGCAGGCGCGGCGTCAGCGGGCGGTGCATCGGATAACGGTGGAAGGCCCACTCGATGAAATTCGCCACCAGCCAGAAGGTGGGCAGCAGGATCCAATCGACCGGTCGGGCCGACGTGGCCAGCACGACCGCCCCGGCCAGGATGGCGCCGGCGATGGCCGCCGTGGTGGCGATGTGCTTTTTGGCCGAATAGCCGGGGGAGATCTTTGCGGCCCTCATGAGCTTCTCATCGGGGGTCGCCCGCAATGGTTGAGCGCTCATGGATCAATTATGGCCTTATTTTTCTGCCAGGGAGCGTATCGCGCACCCGATGCCCGCTTTTGCTAGTCTTGCCGCCATGCCTTCCTTCGACGCGGTCTCAAAGGTGGACATGATGGAGCTGGACAACGCCCTCAACACGGCGCGCAAGGAGCTGGCCCAGCGCTATGACTTCCGCGGCACCAACACGGAGATCGAGCGGGGCCCGGAGGGCATCGTCATCCGCTCGTCGGACGAGCCCCACATCAACGCCGCCCTGTCGGTGCTGCGCGAGCGGATGGCCAAGCGCAACGTCTCGCAGCGCTGCCTGGACGCCAAGCCCGTCGAAGCGGCGGGCGGCAAGACGGTGCGGCAGCTGGTGATCATCAAGCAAGGGATCGAGCAGGAGACCGGCAAGAAGATCGTGCGCACCCTCAAGGACAAGAAGCTGCGCGTCCAGGCGCAGATCCAGGACGACCAGCTGCGCATCACCGGCAAGAGCCGAGACGAGCTGCAGGAGGCGATCGCGATATTGCGCAAGGACGACTTCGGCATCGACCTGCAGTTCATCAACTTCCGGGACTGAGACGGCCCGGTTGCGACGCGTGACCAAGCTTGGCGTCTGGTGCCTGGCGGCGTTGCTGCCGGCCGGATGTGGGCGCGGCAGCGACCGGCGCAACCCGAAGGCGCCGCTGACCCGGCCATCGGCCAAGGCGCCCAAGCCGTCGCTGACGCCGCCGGTGGTTTCGCCCGGCCAGCAACAGGACGTCGACCTGGGCGACGATTGGGCGCCCTTCATTCTTCAGGACGGCGGGCCGAACCCCGGCGACACCGCCGCCAAACCCAACGCTTACCGGGCCACCTTCGTGGCGCTGGCCAATGAACGCGTCAACGTTGACGGCCTGCCGCCCCGGCGTGGGGAGCACAACTATCTCGAGGTCTTCGGCATCCCGCCCACGCTGTCGGTGTTGCGGGCCCGCCTGGAGGACGACCTGCAGCCGGAACGACAGGCCTGCTACCGCGCCGTCGACGCCGCGGGGTTGCGCGCCTTCACCGGCACCGTCGCCTATCTGGATCGCGACCGCGCCAAGCGCGACTACCAGGAGGCCGCTCGCGACGCCGACTGGGTCGATCGCGCGCTGGGAGCGCACATCCCTTTCACGCGCCAGGGGACGATTCAGCTGCTGCGCAACGATCCCAAGAGCCGCGGCCGCGTCGACAGGGCCTTGCGCGGACAGGCGCGGGTGCGCGCCGTGCAAGCGGCCCAGGCGCGCCTGGTGTGCGAAGGGTTGCTGGGTCCGCGCGCGCCGTACGGGCGCAATCATTTTATCGACGGCATGTTCGATCTGCCCACGCACGAGGCGCTGGCCGACTGGGAACGCAAGAACGACGTGTTCGGCTGGGGATTCCTGGGCGGCGAAACCGCGGCCGGCCTGCTGCGCGCCCCGGTTGATCTGCACCTGGAGACGTTCAAGCGCATCCTGGCTGAACGGGTGGCCGACGGCGACGGCATCGTCGAGGACGGATCGATCGATCGCTTGAAGGTGCCGCCCACGTATACCGACGCGGCCGGCGAATCGCATCCCGTTCCCAATCTGATCGCCGCGCACACAGGCGCGCTGGCGACGGCGCTGGGCGTGGCCTCGCCGGACGACCTGCTGCGTTTTCTGCGGGCGCGGACGCCAGAAGACGGCCAAGAAAGCGACGGCATCGAAGGCAACGCGGCGGACGTTGCAAAGCTGGCGAAGTTGGCGCACTACCCTGCCCCGCCGCTGCCGCCCTATTACGCCGGCGAGATGGATCTGTCGGTGGAGATCGACCGCGGCGACATCTGGTACGACTTTCCCTTCGATGGGCACGGCAAGCCGGTGGTGCAGCGCCGCGAACATTTTCCCCACCTGACGCTGTTCGTGAACTGGAACCAGCAGCGCATCCCGCTGTGCCGGTGGCGAACGACCATCGGCTCGTGGCGCAGCGAGGTGCAGGCCGACGGCCACATCTACATGAAGTACAAGAACTCGGATGTCGGGCCGCGCCTGTGGAGAAACATCGTGGCCGGTCCGGTCTGGATTCCGCCCGAGAGCACACCGGCCAAGGATCTCCTGGTGCGCAAGGTGCTGGACCGCAACGTCGGTCCGGTCACGGTGGTGAACACCGACGTGATGGGTCCCGGATTTCAGTCGGCCTACGGACTGGTGATGGCCATCCATATCGATCCCAAACGGGGTGGGTTCGACAACCAGGTCCGCACGCACGGGTCGGTCGACTACACGTCGATCGCCCAGCGTTTTTCCCACGGCTGCCACCGCCTGGTGAACAACCGCGCCGTGCGCCTGTTCGACTTTGTGCTGCGCCACCGCCGCTTCATCCGCCAGGGCAATTACCCCATCGATGTGAGGCGGCGTCTGGTCGTCGACGACCAGCCGTATGCATTTCAGCTGAAGACGCGCGGCTACTATTACGAACTGGCGCGGCCGATCCCGGTCAACGTGACCGAAGGGCGCATCATGGGCGCCGTGCAAAAACCGATCGCCACCTATGTGCGCAAGCCCGGCGTCGACTACGGTGTGCCTTCCAGCAGCGACGCCGCCACGTCGATGACGCCGCCCCGGGTGGAACCGCCTGCTGAATCGGCCCCCGCCGCCGAGGGCGCGCCGGAACTTGGTCCGTAGGCGGGCTGTCCCCATCGCGGTCGCCGTCACCTGCGCGGCG
>JAXDMH010000435.1:0-3465 GCA_034666225.1 Myxococcales bacterium | reverse complement strand
GGCGTCGCGGCTGCTGGGCGTGCGGGAACTGGGAGAGCTGGGACCGGAAAACCTGCCGCGTATTGATCGCCTGCCGGATCCTCTATGCAGACGGGCTCGTCATGTGGTGACGGAGAATGCCCGCGTGCTGGCGTTTCGGCAGGCCCTGGCGCGGGGCCAACTGGACGACCTGGGCCCGCTGATGGCGGCATCGCACCAGTCGCTGCGCGACGACTACCAGGTCTCGGTTCCCGAGATCGATCTGCTGGTGAACATCGCCACCGCAACCCCCGGCGTCCTGGGCGCCCGTCTCACCGGGGGCGGCTTTGGCGGCGCCGTGGTGGTGTTGGCGGCGGCCGAGAAGGCGTCGGCATGCGGCGCCTCCATCGCCGACGCCTATCAGCTCAGAACCGAGCGGGCCGCGACCATCATCGGGACCGGGCGTGTCGACTAGGACTACCGACTAGGACTTCTGGTCGGACTTGGTCGCGTCGGTCTTCTTTTCCTTCTTGGCCTGCGTCTTGGTGTCCGCCGACTTTTCGTGTCCCTTCATGCCGTCGCAGGCATGGGCGGCCGCCGCGGTGAACCCGAACGCGGACAGCACGGACACCAGAATGAACTTCTTCATGGGAACCTCCAGGCGGCAAGCGTAGCACACAGGCCATCTGGCGGTCGGCGTTCCAGCGCGGTTCACAGCTCTATCTGCGACCCGATCTCGATGACTTGATTGGGCGGGATCGCGAAGAAGTCGGTCGCCGGGCGCGCGTTGCGCGACAGGTACGCGAACAGATGTTTGCGCCACTCGGACATGCCTCGCCCCTTCGTTCAATAAAGGCTGGTGGGCAGGACGCGATGGCCCACCCACCAGCCAATGTTCTGATCAGCTTCGTTTGACTGGGACTATTCGGATCCGACCAGCGCCGCCGGCCTGACCGTGGCGGCGCTTCCGGGTGCCTTGGCCAGGTTGCCACTGCCCACGGTCGCCGGGTCCATGCCGTGCGGAGCCGTCAGCGCCGAGATCACGTACTCGGGATAGGCCGAGATTCCATGCTGGTCCAGATCGAGACCCTGCAGTTCACCCTCGGCGGAGACGCGCAGGAGCCGGATGGCCTTCAATGCGTAGAACATGACCATGGCGGAGGCGAAGGTTGCCGCGCACACGATCAGGCTGCCCACGCCCTGCGCCATCAGCACCTTCGTGCCGCCGCCGTAGAACAAGCCGGTGAGAGCATCCGGCGATTTTGCGATGACTGCCGGCACGCCGAAGGGACTGGAACCAGCCGCCGAGTACTGACCGCTGGCGAACAAGCCCAGCGACACCGTGCCCCAGATGCCGCACAGACCGTGAACCGGCCAGGCGCCGACCGGGTCGTCGATGCGCAGGTACTCGAGCAACTCCATCCCGCCGACGACCAGCAAGCCAGCCACCGCGCCCAGGAGGCAGGCGCCGACGTCGCTGACCCAGTAACAGGGGCAGGTGATCGCCACCAGCCCGGCCAGGAAGCCGTTGATGATGGACGCCGTGTCCCACTTGCCGCCCATGAAGAACACCAGGACGACCGCGGCGATACCGCCGGTGCAGGCGGCCAGGGTGGTGTTCATCGCGACCCGACCGACACCGGCCGCGTCCATGATCGACAGCGTCGAGCAAGGATTGAAGCCGTACCAGCCGAACCACAGGATCAAACCACCGATGACGGCGATGGTCAGATCGTGGGGCAGCATCGGTCCGCCGCCATCACGCTTGAACTTTCGACCCAACCTGGGCCCAAGCATGATCGCGCCGGCGATGGCCACCCAGCCGCCGATCGAGTGCACGACGGTTGAACCGGCGAAGTCGTGGAAGTTCATGCCCAAGCCCGACAGGAAGTGGCCCGGGCTGCCCATGGTGGCCAGGAAGCCATCGGGGCCCCAGCACCAGTGGCCGAAGATCGGATAGATGAAACCCGAAACGCCGATCGAATAGATGACGTCGCCGATGAACCTGGTCCGGCCGACCATCGCGCCCGAGCAGATCGTCGAAGCGCAGTCAGCGAAGGCGAACTGGAACAGGTAGTGCGCGAAGACGGGGACGCCCGTCGACGCGTACAACGTCCCTACGTTGACGTCCTTCATGAAGATGAAGCTCTTGGTCGGATCATTTGGATCGTGCCAGCCGATGAAGGGGTTGCCGGCGCCGAACATGAACGCAAAGCCCCATCCCCAGTGGATAAGCCCGCACACGCACGTGTCGAACACGCATTCGACCAGCACGTTGACGGTTTCACGGCTTCGACAGAAGCCGGCTTCCAGCATCGTGAAGCCCGCCTGCATGCCGAACACCAGGAAGGCGCCCAGGAGCACCCAGCCGGTGTTCATGGCGTTGATGTGTTCGGACGGCTTGATGGCCAGATAGGGATCGGGTGGCGCCGCGGCCGCCGCCGTCTGCGCCATGGCAGGTGTTCCCATGACCAGGTCGATCAGTTGCGACCCGCCGATAAGGATCGCCGCCAGCGCGACGAGCCCCAGGAACTTTCCCGCGATCAGCAGCTTGCCGTAGCGAAGCCACTCCGGATCTCTGAGCCGAGCCTTCAGTCGCGACCACTTTTCCGACCAAGACAATTTCGCTTCATCGTCCACGGTGGTCTTCACCGGGCGCTTCTTCCGACCCCTCACTTTGAGCATACGTCTCTTTCCTTCCTCATCATTGTTGTCAGCCGGTGGCCGAGAACTCGGCCGCCGTGTTCGAACGCGAACGCTTTTTTTGTCGTGCACCCACGCACAAAACGACGGGATTGCAATGGCGGTGCCGCCGCGGACAGCTCCATGATCGGCGGTAGCAGTTTTCAGCGATTGGGCCGTCGGACGCATCTCGCTGACCATCGCGACGCGGGTCCGAAATAATCGCGAAACGGTCTGGCTATCGAGACGAAGCAACCGTTGTTAATCGACTTGCAGAGCGCAAAGAAAGTTTCGCGTTTTGCGAATAGAGGTCTCCGGCGGCAACGTCGCTGGTCCAAACCATGGCGATCAATGGGCCAATCGGGCCGATTTCAAGGGGGGCTGATGATTGGCGGCCCTGGGCGCGGCGTGGATTGACCGACCGGCCGGCTGCGAAATGGGACCATCTGTTGCAGTTTGCAAAACCGCAGTCGGGCGATTTGCTAGAGTGGGCTCGGTAACTGGCGCTCCCGAAGGGTGGCGCGCAACGTGCTTGGCAACGTGCTTTGAAGGACGGATCGCAATGCGCAGCAATGAGGGTCGAGCGAGGGGAGTGGGAGTGACCGAGGACTTGCCGCTTGCTGGTTGTGTTCGGTTCCGGTGAAGCCCTTCGCCAGCATCGCCGTCGTCCTGGTCGCGCTCGCCTGCATCCTGGGCCTGTCAGTGTCGAGCGCGCTCCGCGAACAGGAGCGGCTCCTCAATGAGTTCACAGTCACGACCCGGCAACAGGTTCATGCGTCGGTCGAGGCTCTCTCGGCCAGGCTTGATGCGCTGGACAAGGACACG
>JAXDMH010000434.1:0-4262 GCA_034666225.1 Myxococcales bacterium | reverse complement strand
ACCATCCGCGCCGAAACCGCGGGGCTGAAGGCGCGCGTGCGTCAGGATCTGGCGGATTTCGCCGGCGAGTTCCGCACCGCGCTGCCGCCCGAGATCGACAAGGTCGACGGCGCCGACGTGCGCCGTTACTTGAGCTTCTTCGTGCAGGACACCTGGAAGGCCTGGGTCGAGGCGGAAGGCGAGCGCATCGCCGCCGAGCTGGAACACCTGGCCGACGAGGTGATCCAGGTGGCCAACGAAAACGTGGCCGACGTCGCGCGCGGCGTTTCAGCCGAGCTGGGCCCCTCCGACGCCCGCGTGGAGATCGTCGTCGACACCTTGAGGTATGACGCCTCTGTGTTTGCCCTGGGCGCGCTGGGCACGACGATCTTCTTCTTCGTCAACAGCGTGGTGGGCGGCCTGCTGGCGGCGGCGGCGCCGCTGCTGGCCTTCATCCTGCGCGGCAAGGTGGCGCAGGAGATCAAGAACGAAGCCAAGGAGCAGGCGCCGGCAGCCGTCGATCGTGTGGCCGCCATGCTGGGCCCCAAGCTGGACGAGTTCATCGACAGCTTCGCCGCGCGTCTGTCGGAGTTCGTCGCTCAGGCCGGCGAGGCGCTGGCCCGGGGCATCGCCGAGGTCCTGGACCAGACGCTGAAACAACGCCGTGATCACGTCGACGCCGGTGATGCGCAACCGGAGGTGGCCGCCGTCGACGAACAGCTGAAGGCCTTGCGTGCCGTGGAGGAGCGCATCGCAGAAATCCGCCAGCAGGTCTGGACGCCCGACAGCGACGGCACCGGCGACGGCGCGAGCGCGGGCGCGGGCGAAACACCGCCCCCGTCGCCGAAGCCCGACCCGGTCCCCGCCAAGGCCTGATGGGTTTTTTCGATCGCATCGCCGGCACCATCGACGAGCTGACCCGCGACGCAGTCACACCCACCGACGTCAAGGAAGAGCTGGCCCTGGCCGCTGCCTACGCCGATCGCGGCGACCTGGCCATCGCCGAAGAGCGGCTGCGCGAGCTGGCCGAACGTTTTCCCAAAGTGGGCGCCGTGCACGCCCAGCTGGGCGACGTGCAGGCCCGGCGCGGCGACACCGAAGCGGCGATTGCATCTTACGGTCGCGCTGTCGATCGCGAGGGCGACGACGCGCGACACTGGTTTGGCCTGGCCGTTCTTCTGGCCCGGGCCGGACGTTTCGAACCGGCGCGCGATGCGTTCCGAAAAACCCTGGCCCTGTCGCTGGACGGTGATCTCCGCGGGCAAGCCCACGCCGCCCTGGGACAGCTGTACGCCGACGACGGACAGCTGGGGCGCGCCGCGCGCGAGCTGTCCAAGGCGCTGGCCCTCCGCCCCGACGACAAAACGCTGGTCGCCGCCTACGGGCGCGTGCTGGCCGCCAGCGGCGATCGCAGCGGCGCCGATTGGCTGGCGCGAGCTGCGCGCCGCCAGCGCGACGACGATGACGACGATGGCGCCGATGGCGACGCCGAAAACAGAGCGGCGCTGTTCATCGAGGCGGCGGCGGCGACCGAAGACGCGGCGGCAGCAGAGGCGCTGCTGCGCGAAGGCCTGGCCCGCGCTGCCACACACCCCGGTCTGCGCGCCGCCCTGGCCCGCCGTCTGGTCCGCGCCGGGCGCACCGACGAAGGACTTGCCCTGGCGCTGGAGAGCCTGGCCGCCGCGCCCAGCGACGCGGCGGTGCTGACCGCCGTGCGCGAGGCCTATGCCCACGCTGGCCGCTGGGCGGCGGCGCTGCAGGCGGCGGGACGCGAAGCGGAGCTGGGCGCCGCGCCACCGCTGGCCGACCAGATCGCCCTGGCGCTGGGCGCCCAGGATCGCGCCGCCTTGGCCGCCGTACTTGCGTCGGCGTCGACGGTGGCGTCCGACCCCGGCACCGACGCCGACCGCGAACTGGCGCGCGCTGCCCGCGCTTTCCTGCAGCACCAGACGGACCCCGCGACGACGCCCGCGCCCAGCGAAAACGAGGTGCGCCTTCTGGCCCGACAGGCGCCCGACGCGGCCGCGCGGCGGTTCGTCGTTCACGCCCTGGCCCCGCCGCCGGCGCCGGCTGGTAATCTTTTTGCGCTCCTCGCCTACGCCCACGACCTGGCCACACACAGCCCGCTGCTGGCGCCGCTGGCCTTGCCGGCCGCGCGCGCCGCCGAGGCGCTGGACCGCCCGCTGCTGGTGGCGGTCATGGGTGAATTCAACGCCGGCAAATCGTCGTTCGTGAACGCCCTGTGCGGCGAGGAGATCGCCCCGGTTGGCGTCACGCCCACGACCGCCACGGTGAACGTGCTGCGCTTTGGTCCGCTCGGCGGCCGCGTCGTTTATCAGGACGGCACCGCCCGCGACCTCGGCGCACAATCGGTGGGCCCCTTCCTCCGCGAGCTCGGCGATCAAGAAGCGGCCACCGTGCGCGTCGTGGAGATTTTCTACCCGCTGGAGCTTCTGCGCACGGTCGAGGTGGTCGATACGCCGGGGCTCAACTCGCTGCGCCCCGAACACGAAAAGGTGGCCCGCGATTTTCTGGTCGACGCCGACGCCATCGTCTGGCTGTTCGCCGTGGGACAGGCCGCCAAGGCCACCGAGCAACAGGCCCTGCGCCTGGCCCGCGACGCCGGCAAACGGGTCCTGGGTGTGCTGAACAAGGTCGATCGCGCCGACGCCGACGAGATCGCCCAGGTGACAGCCCACGCCCGCGCCGCCGTCGGCGAGCTGGTCGACACGATCGTTCCGCTGGCCGCGCGCCGCGCCCTGCAGGCGCGACGGCAAAACAATGCCGCCGCCCTGAACGCCAGCGGCATGACCGCCGTGGAAGAGGCCCTGGAGACCCGGTTTTTTCAGCACGCCCGCGAGCTCAAACGAAGCACCGCCCTGGCCACGCTTCGCCGTTTTCTCACCGAAGCGCGCACCGCGGCCTCGTCCGCGCCCTCACCTGCCCCCGACGATTTTGCCGCGCAACGCGAGGCCCTGGCCGCCAGCGAAGAACGCCTGCGCGGCGCGTTGGCCACCGAGCGGGTCGCCCTGCGGGCCCGCATCGACGAGGCGTACCGGGGCGCCGCCTTCGAGGTGCGCGACTTTGTGCGCCCACGCGCCTGGCTGTTCGGCGAGCACCGCGCGGAAAAAGCCGACGAAGAATTCCTGATCGATCTTCTCGACGAAGCAATCACCCGCGCCACCGCCACCACGCGCACCGCGCTGGTGGCAGCCCTTTCGACGCCGGCGCCGACACTCCCTTCGACCACCACGCCCGCCGACGGTCCTCTCGCCGCCCTCGACGCCGCCGTCACGTCCCTCGTCGATGCCACCGTCGATCGGTTTCGGGCCTACGCCCGCGGCGTGATCGAGGGCGGCGCCGTCGCCGAGTTCTTCCGTCAGGATCTTCCGCGCATCCGCCTCGATCTGGGGGCCATCCGCAATGCCCTGGCCCGGCGCGCCCCCGATCCCGAGGCCGCTCTGTTCGCCACGCTGGCCCGCCAGCTGGATCACGCCTACGCCGAAGCCGCCGCCCGCCTGGCGACCGCCGAAGCCGACGCCGCCATCACATCCTTGATTCACGAGGAACGCCTGGTCCGCCCCCTCGACGACCTGGCCGGCGCCGTCGCCGCGATCTCGACGACGACTTAGGACCCCAACAAAAAAATTTCGGGTCGCCTGTCGATCGCCGCCCCCATCGTTCGTCGCCACAGTAGAAGCCAGGAAGACATTCCCGGCACACCGTCCCAAATCAAGGAGAGGCCACCATGCGATTCATGATGCTGATGATCCCCAAGGGCTACGAGAACGCCAAGCCGGGCACCGTGCCCGAGGCCGCCGCCGTCGCCGCCATGATGAAGTACAACGAATCCCTACAAAAGGCCGGCGTGCTGCTGGCGCTCGACGGCCTGCACCCACCGTCCATGGGCGCGCGCATCACCTTTCCGGGCGGCAAGGCGAAGGTCACCGACGGGCCCTTCAGCGAGGCGAAAGAGGTGCTGGGCGGCTACTGGATGATTCAGGTCAAGTCCAAGGAAGAAGCCATCGCCTGGGCCTCGCGCTGTCCGGGCGGCGAGAATGAAACCATCGAGGTGCGGCAGGTCCAGGAGATGGCGGACTTCCCCGCCGACGTGCAGGAGGCGGCCGCTGATTTTGCCCAGATCAAGGAGCAGGCCGGGCAATCCAAGCGATCGTGAGCGGCGACCATCAGCGGCGCTGGCAGCGCGGACAGAAGAACGTCGATCGTCCGCTGTCAACGCGGCGGCGCACCGGCGCGCGGCAGGTCCGGCAGGGCTGTCCCTG
>JAXDMH010000433.1:0-3965 GCA_034666225.1 Myxococcales bacterium | reverse complement strand
GTGCGCGCCTGCGGCTCGCTGACGCCGATGACGGGGCTGACATCGCGAAGCGTGTCCTTGTCGCGCTGGGGGACACCCTCTTTGTCGGTCCCGCGCCGTTTCATCGCCCGCGCTCCGCCCAGCGGTAAAGGCCCATGGCCGACGGCTGTACCACCAGGCCGGTGATGGAACTGCGCACGGCGAAGACGACCTTTGAATGCGCCAGCGGCACCCAGGGAACGTCCGCGGCCAGGATGGCCTGCGCTTGCCAGTAGAGGCGCTCACGCTCGGTGCGGTCGGTGGTTCGTTGCGCCACGCCGATGACGTCATGAAACCAGCCGCTGCTGTAAAAGGCGATGTTCGACGGGCGCGAGCCGGTGGTGTTGTCCGAATCGAGCAGCGTATACAGAAAATTATCGGGGTCGCCGTTCTCGTTGAACCAGCCGTGCAACGCCAGGTCGTGCTCGCCGGCCCACAGCGCGCGCTGGTGCTCGACGGGATCGGACAGGATCACCTCGACCGGGATGCCTACCTCGCGCAGACAGTTCTTGATGATGTTGGCCACGCGCTCGGGCGCCGGCATGTAAGGACGCGGCATCGACGGGGCATATAGCTTCAAGGGCGGACCGTGGAAACCGCCGGGCATGGCGTCCGCCAGGATCTTGCGCGCGCGGGCCGGATCATACGGATACGTCACCACGTCAGAGCGTGCCCCCCACACGTTGGGCGGCAGAGGACCGATGGCGGGGATGCCCAGCTCTTGATAGACCAGCTTGACCAGCGCTTCGCGCCGGATGGCGTGGGCGATGGCCCGCCGCAGGCGCGCGTCGTTGAGGGGACGGCGCTGGGTGTTCATGGCCAGGTACGAGACCAGCGCGGCCGGTGCGGTCTGCAAGCGCAGATCGGGATGCAGGCGAATCAGCGGCAGGTCATCGGGATCCAGTTGCTGGACGACGTCGGCGGCGCCCGATTCCAGGGCCTGGATGCGCTGGCGCACGTCGGGCATCGACAGCAAGACCAGGTACTGCGTGCGCGCCGGTTGATCCCAGTAACTGGGATTGCGTTCCAGGGTGATGCGATCGCCGGGAATCCATTCGACGAAGCGGTACGGGCCAGTGCCGACCGGGTGGTGCCCGAAGGCGGTCCCCAGACGGCGGACAGCCGTCGGTGACACGATGGCCGAGGGGCCGACGGCCAGGTTGGCCAGAAACGGCGCGTAGGGGCGGTCGATCTGAAATTGCACGCGCAGCGGCCCCACCGCCACCACGCGCCGGATGTTGTGGAAGGCGCGCGGCCAGGCAAAGTCAGCTTCGTGGGCGGGATGGTCGGCCAGGATCTGGCGTTCGAAGGAGAACACCACGGCGTCGGCGTCGCAGGGCGTTCCGTCGTGAAAGACGACGTTGGGGCGCAGTTCGAACGTCCACACCGTGCCGTTTTCACTGACCGACCAGGACGTCGCCAGGTCGGGCTCTGGTTCCAGGCGCCCGGCGGTGAAGCGAACCAGGCGACCGTAGACCTGCTCGGCCACCTCCAGCGATTCGATGTCGTTGGCGCGCGCCGGGTCCAGATTGACGGCGTCGGCCGGGCGAGCCACCACCAGGCGATCACCCGGCTGCGCCGACGGCAGACTGGTCTGGCAGGCGGCCGGCAAAGCAGCCGGAAAAACAGCCAGCGCCGGCAGCAGGCCGTAAAGCGCGCGCGAGAGATTTTTCGTCACGGCGTGGCGCCTCCCTGCTGGGGCTGCAGGCGGATGCGAATCTCTTGCTGTTCTTGACCGTCGACCCGGCGCAGATCGGCGGCGACAGCGCCATAGTCTTCGGGGGCAACCCGCATGATGGGAAGCGCCGCCTCGCGCCGCAGGATCAACCGCTCGGGCGAGCCTGGTCGTGCCGTTCGCTCCTCGATGAAGCGATAGCCGCCCGGTCGCGCCACCGGGCCGGCCCCGGCGCCGGCGGCGTCGACGACCGTCGCGGCGCGCGGCAACTGCAGCGTGGCGGTCATCTTCAGCGGAACGTCGTAGCCCATCATCAATGCCGTCTGCCGCGTCGGCTCGACGGCGAAGCGCCGGCCCGGCTGCGAGCGGAAGAAGGTGGGCGACAGCTTCAGCTCGCCGTCGCTGCGCAAGCCAAGGTTCGGGCTGGCGAAGGTGTAACGCACCTGCACGGCGCGCGTCTCGGCGGCGGGCAGCGGCGTGCGGGGGGGGCCAAGACCGGCGCCAAGACCGGCGCCACGACCGGCGCCGAAAAAATCGACGTCGAGTTCCTGCAAGCGTGCGCCGGGAAAGTTGACGCCCAGCCAGCGCTGTTCGAAATCCTGGCGCAGCTTGGTGCGATCGCTGCCCAGCCGATCAACCAGCTCGGACCACTCCAGCGCCGGCCAGCCAGTCAGCTCTTCGGTGGCCAGCACTTGCGCGCCGCCGCTCTCGTCCAGGCGAATGGTCATGTCGATGGATCGCTGATCGGATGGCCCGCGAGATTCTGCGCGACCCAGTTGCGCGGTTTCGGGCGACAGCGTGCAGGCGCCATCCAAGTTCGGGGGAAGATATCCGAAAGACGCGTGTTTGAGACGGACATCAGTGAACAAAGTGGCAGAGACGTCTCTGGATCCAGGCAGCTGGAAGGCCACCAGCGGGTCGGCGAAGTCTTCCAGCTCCTGGGCGCTGGGCTGGCGCTGGGTATCTCCCGCCAGTCGCGACCGGGCCAGCACCGAATGGGCCGGCACGCCCAGCTCGCGGGCCAGAGCCAGCACCAGCGCCAGGCGATTTCCGCGGCCGCGCGCCAGCGCCAGCGGCGCCGCGTCACGCAGGTCGTCCGCCGCCTCGATGTGGCTGGTCACCCAGGCGACGATGGCGGCGGCGCGGTCGCGGACGTTGCCGCCCGACGAAAGGTTCTTGTCGATGGTCGACGCCAGCTGGCGGATGGCAGGCGACGAGCGCGACGTGCCGTACAGCTGCTCGCGCAGGAACCGCGACCAGGCCAGCCAGCTGACGCCGCTGGACGCCCGCACCGACGGGACGAACTCGATGGCGGGGACCGACGAGCGCTCGGCAAACAGCTGCGGAACCTGCTGGGCGACAAACCGGGTTTCCACCGTGCCGTCAGGGCCGGGGGCGCGGATGCCGGCGGGCGCACCGGCGCGGTGATCGATGTCGAGAGGCATGGCGGCCGGCGTGATCAGGATGAACTCGCTGCGGTCCAGGGGCGCGTCGAACGAGCGAAAATAGAATCGGTCGCCCAGAAATCCCGCCGGAAACGCGTCCGACGCGGCTTTGGTCTCCAGCGTCTCCCATTCCAGGTAATCGCCGATGGCCAGATCCGCCGCCGAGATGCTGTCCTTGCCGCTGATCGCCTCGGCGTCGCGCGTGGTGCCGTCCGGTTTATGCGTGCGCAGGAGCAAGAGCTCCGCGCCCGCGGGGACGCTGACCTCGCCCCAGTGATCGATGGCCTCCTTGGTCTGCAGCAGGACGATGGTGTGGGTCAGCGTCAGCTGCTCGCCGCCGGGCAGGACACGGGTGGCGCTGCGATCCAGCACCACCACCGCGGGCGCTTCATAACGGCGCCCGGCCTTGCGAAACGCGGCGATGACGCCGGCGCCGTCCAGACGGTAGCGATCCAGCGGCAGCGGCACGCCGGCGGCGCGGGCCATGCGGCGGACCTCTTCAGCAGCGGGGCGGGTGGCGGCCAGCGCCGTCAGGAGCTGCCGGGCGGCCTCGACTTTTCCAGCGGCACCGAGGGCGTCCGCCAGCTGGATGCGCAGGCGGACGTCGCGCGGCGAACGCCCCGCCAGCTCTTGCAACACTGCCACGGCGGCCTCGTGCTGGCCGGCGGCGGCGAGCACCGCGGCCAGCTGCGTGCGGAGATCCTCGCGCGCCGGCGCCAGTGTCGTCACCTGGCGCAACCAGGCCAGCGCGCCCGCCAGATCGCCGCGTCCGCGCAGGCGGTCGGCGCGGGCGTCCAGCTCCGAGTCGCAGCCGAGCAAGCGATCAT
>JAXDMH010000432.1:0-5765 GCA_034666225.1 Myxococcales bacterium | reverse complement strand
GTCTCCGATGCCGTGCGAAGGGGTCTGGCGCACGCCACCCGGCCCTACGTCGCCGTGGTCGATCAGAACGTCAAGGTCGTCACCGGTTGGCTTGATCGCCTGATCGGGCACCTGGGGGCCAACCGTTCCCTCGGCGCGGTGACAGCATCGCTGCGGCAGCGGACGATGCTGTCGGACAGTGAATTGATCGCGCCGCCCGACCCTCCGGATGCCACCCGCTGGCAACCGGCCCTGGGTCGTCCCGGTCAGGTGATGCCGGCGGTGACCGCTTCCGGCGCGGTCATGGTCGCCGAGACGGAGCTCCTGCGGCGGGTGCTGGACGACGCCGCTGCCGATCCCTTCGGCCGCGATCCCGGAGCGCTCGGGGTGACACTGGCTGGCCAGGACAGACGGCTGGGACGCGCCCCGGACGTGGTCGCCTACCGGTTCGATGAGACCAAGGGCGAGAACGACCCGGCGATCATTGAACGCATCATCGACTGCCAAAGCGCGGCCCTCCGCTCGGGGACGGCTGAGACGGTCCCGGTGACGACGCCCTTGCAGGATTTCTCGACGGTGGTGTCCCGACAGTTGACCAGCGCGACGGACGATTTCTTTGCCGTGGTTTGCGACGGCGTGGTGACCACCCCGGACTGGTTGCCTTTGTCGATCGCCCACCTGGAGGCCGACCCCACACTCGCCGCCATCGGGCCAGCAACGAACGAAGGAGCGACAACCCAACAGCACCTGGGCAACGTCGACTACGCGGACCTGCAGCAGCTGCCTGATTTTGCCCGCCGGTGGACGCGCCTTCATCGCGGCGAGTATTCGTTCGCATCCCGGCTACTGCCTTTCTGTTTGGTCTTGCGGCGGCGTTGCGTGGAGAGTGTCGGCGGCCTGGACCCGGCTTACGCGTCGGCGTCCGGCGCCATCGAAGATCTGTCCATCCGTTTGACCATGGCCGGCTATCGGATGGCGGTGGCGAATGACGTTTTTGTTCACTGCCCGGGCGAATTGAAGCAAATCCTGGCCCTGGAGGACGTCACGCGCCTGCAGCAGTTCTACGAAACCTTCAACCCACAGGCCCCGCGCTGGGAGAGTGACGTCACCAAGCCGCATCGCCTGCTGCTGATTCCGCGCTGGGAGACGCCGGCGTGGCGGCGCACGATCACGGCGTATCTGCGCGCTTTCACGTCGGCAGACCCGGTGGCGCTGATCGTGCGGGTGGAGTCGCCTACGGCCGAGGGGATCGACTCGGCGTTTCGTGACGTCAGCGCCCTGATCGCGGAGTTGCAGCTTTCACCGGAACACTCGGCCGACATCGTCTTCGAGGGAACGCATCTTCCCGATGTTCAGCGAGGAGGGCTTTACACGGCGGCCACGGGGTACTTGCGCTGCACGCCCGATGCCCAGCCGGCCCTCGTTCGGGAAGCGGTCGCCTGCGGACTGCCGGTTTTGACGGCACCCGAACCGGAGCAACTGCGGCACTGGGTGCTCGGGTGAGTCACTGACGGCGAAAGGCTGCGCCGATGCCCGCGCCGGGGTACCAGTGATCTTTCGGCTCTTCGCGAAAGAACAAATACTGGCGTCCGGTCGTCTCGGCAAAGTCCATCAAGGCGTCGGTGGCGTGAGCGTTGTCTCCCAGAATGACGCCGCCGGGGCTCATCTTCCCATCGACGATGCGGTACTCGCGCGCCTCGTACTCGGCCGAATGGTCGCTGTCGTTGACGAAAACGTCGATCGGTTGATTGAACGCCGTCAGCGTGGTGGCTGAATCGCCATAGACGATTTCACCCACCTCGGCGTAGGGGCCCGACAGCAGCTTGCCGGCCGCCGCGTTGATGTCGGTGCCGTAGTAGCGGCCGGGGAACCCCTCGGCGCGGTTGCGCAACAGCGCCGCGGTCAGCGTGATCGAGCCGTGTCCTCGATCGACGCCGGTCTCGATGATCACCTTCGGTTTCATGGCGCGCACCACCGCGTACCAGCCGGCGCGCCGTCCCACCTGCAACTGGGCTTCCAGCGGGGCCAGCCGTCCATAGCGATGAATCTCGCGTGCATAGTGCGCGCGCAGCGTCTCGTCCGCCTGCAGCTCCCGGAGGTATCCGTCGATCTGCGCCAACGGACGGCCGACCACCGCGCCAACGAAATGGCTCAGGTGCCGCCGGTTTCGCGCGGTCAGATCATAGGTGAAGTTGCTGTCCTCAAGCGAGCAGTGCAGCCACATGACCAGGGCGGCCACTCGTCGCTCGAAATATCCCAGCGCCAGATCTAGCCGCCCTTGCAGCGCGGCCGGCGAATACGGCAGGGTCTGGGTCTGCAGCAGATCCGTGCCGCTGATCGCCTGGTAAATTGCGGAAATTTTTCCCGTCAAGATGGCGAGGCCGGTCTGGTGCGCTTGCGGCGGCGAAAGCCCCTCGGCAGGCCTGCTCTCGAATCCGTTGCTCATGGCGACTCCCCTTTGACCGGACGAAGTGTCCGGCCACTCGACTGTATCAGAAATAGTATCTCGTCATTGGTCATCGCCGGCGCTTCGTCGGGGGCGCTTCGCCGGGGCTTCGCCGCGTTCAATGAGCTACGGAAGCGTGGCAGCCGCGCCGATGAACAGAGTCGGCTGGAGGGGCCAGGGTGAGACCAGGACCGTCTCTTTCCCGTCGACGGTGGCGGTGTATCGGGCGCGCGCCGGCGTGGCGTCGGCGGTGGCGGCCACCAGCAGCGTCAACCACCGAAGAAGGGCGAAGTCCCAGCGGACGGCCGCCCGAAAAATCAGATCGACGTCAGAGCGGGACCGCACTTCGATCACCTTGGCGGCTGACGTGATCGCTGTCGGCTGAACGCTGGTGAAGGCCAGGCCCGGACCGAAGGCCACACGACCGAAGCCAAGATTTTCGAAGCGCCTGCCGGCGACGAACATCAGTTGCGCCGAGCCACCGGTAATCGACAGGTCCGCATCGGGCGTCTCGACCAGCAAGGAACGACGAAGCTGGCCCATCAGCCAGATCCCCAGCCGCGCTCTTTGTTGCGCCTGCTGGCCCTGCCGCTCGATCAGCGCGGCGACGGCCAGCTCGGGCACCGCCAGGTTGTGGGTCGACCAGGCGGAGACTCCCGCCAGCGCGGCCAGCTGGAACGACAGGCGTCCGGACGTCGATCGTACCGCGGGCACGGCGGGCACGGCGGGCGGCGATTCTAGCGGCGCCCGCGACGGCGGAGACTGGGTCAATGCCGGGGTCAATGCCGCGCGCGCTTCGGCCTTCGGGACGCCGACGGGCTGAAACGCCAGCAGGCTGACCATCGATCGCTCCACCACATAGACCACCTCGGCCAGGGCCACTTCGTCGAACCCTTTGTCGAGGCTGATGCGCCGCACGACGATCCGTTCGCTGTTTCGCGGGATCAGGAACAACGTGGCGACGTCAGCGGCGCGGCCGTCCAGCCATGCCCGGGCCAAAGGCGCGCCGGGCGCGGTATCAGCGGCGACATCCAGTATCCGATCGGCGGCCACGGAAGCCACGACGATCAGATCCAACGAAACCTCCGGTTGCAGTTGCGCAAGACGATGACCGAGGCGCTCCCGGATGGCGTCGACCACCGCGCTGTCTGCCGCCACCTGCATGACCAATCGCTGGGCAGCGGGGCTGCTGTCCTTGTCCATCGCCATTGCCATCGCCGGCGAGCCGAGGCCGGCGCTCAGGAACAGTGACAGTGACACTGCCAGCGACAGTGACCGCAACAAGAATCCGCCCAGGGCGCTTGGCCTGCGCGGGCGGGGCGGCGTCATCAGTGAATTGCCGAAAGCTGGGACAAACGCGCGCGGGCGGCGCCGGCGTGAACGGACGCCGGGTGGTGGGCGAGGAAATCGCTCCAGGCCGCCAGCTCGTCGCGTGGGCGACCCATCTGGCGCAGGGCCTGGGCCCGGCCGACGCGCGCCTCCTCGGCCAGCGTTCCGGACGGTTCGTCGCGCAGATAGCGGTCAAAGGCCGCCAGCGCCTCGGTCGGGGCGTGCAGATCGTCCAGCAAGAGCTGGCCGAACAGCACGCGCGACGCGAGCTCCTCGCGCGTGCCGGAGAACCCCAGCCCCAGCGCCCGAAAAAGCCGGTTCGCCTCCTGAAGGTCGCCGCCCAGGCGCGCGCGTTCGGCGCGACGGAACAACGACACGGGACTTTCAGCGGGGTTCACCGGGGCCGCGGCAGGCGAGACGACCGGGGTTGATCGGGGGGCCAGGAGGCCCTGGCCGGCGCTTGGCTCCGCTCGCGCCACGACAATTCCTGGCGGCGCTGCGATTGCCCCCATGGCCCGCGGCAATCGCGGCCTCGCCATGCCCGGCGTCTCTTTCGCCTGGGACGGCGCAAGCGCGGGCTGCACCGGGGGAGACGGAACCGTCGGCGCAACCAGCGGCGCTGTGATGGGCGGAAGGTCCGCGGACCTGGCCGCCGGGCGCCTCTGGGCGCGAACCGCAGGTGCCGGCTGACCACCTGCGCTGCCGCCGGACGCGGACCGTGCCGCTCTCTCGCGCAGATGAACCACGATTGCCTGCGCGCCCACACCCGTTCCCAGCAGAACAAACAAGACGATCGCCACGCGACTCCACGCGCCCCGCCGAGCGATCAGGCGCTGGGGCAGACGCGCGGCCCATCCCGACGACGCTGCTTCTTGCCGCGCGGTCGCCGTCGCCGGCCGCGCCGTCGCTGTCGTCGTAGACATCGACATGGCCAACACCCGCTCCGCCACGCGCGCCGCCAGCACATAGTCCTGCTCCGTCGGCGGCAACGCGCGCTCGATCTCGGGACCAAGCTGCAACTGCAGCAGGCAGGCGGGGCAGCGGGCAAGGTGGGCGTTCAGATCGGCGGTCTCGTCCGCCGTCAGCGTCCGCGAACCGGAGGGGCACAGCAATTCTTCGGGATGAAGATCGGAGAAGGTCACGTTGGCTCCCTCAGCAACTGGGACAGCGACGGGTCGGCCATGATGCGGTCACGCAGGTGGTCGCGCGCCAGCCGAATTCGGCTGCGCACGGTGTTGACGGGCACGCCCGTTTCGCGGGCGATCAGCGGCAACGGATATTCCAGCAGCACCCGATAGGCCAGGCTCTCTGCCTGACCCTCGGGAAGCTCGTCCAGCAACTTGCAGAACATGGCCAGCCGCTGGCTGCGCTCGATCCCGCCCGCCGGCGACGCATCGCTCGGCCCCTGCAGCGTCTGTTGCTGCAGCGACGCCGTCGCCAGCTTGCGAACGCCGTCATCGTGCGCCCGGCGGATGGCCAGCGCGATCCTCACGGCGATTCGCCTCGCGTAATGAAGAAAACTGGAATCACCGCGAAACCGAGCCACCGACGCCGAGATGGCGACCAGTGCCTCTTGCACCGCATCCTCCAGGTCTGGATGCAGCGGTCCCAGCAGCACCCGAATGGTGGCCGTCACCGGCGGCGCCAGCAGCGAAATCAGACGCACCAGCTGGTCGCGCTCGCCGGCGGCGGCGCCTTGCACCAGGGACAGCAAGGGGTCCGGCTGCACGGCGTCGTTGCGACTTTCTCCGGCAAGTTCGGCGGCAAGTTCGGCGGCAAGTTCGCCGGATCGACCGCGCGCGGCAGGGACTGTGGGCGTTGCGTCGGATGACATCGTTTGGCTCTCGACGGCCCTTTAGTGTGGAAGAGCACCCCCGACCGATCACCACGGTGCCACGCGGATCACAAAAAAAAGGAAAAAGAAAAATCCGCCCAGGCTGGTGATCGACAGCAATCCTCGCCCGCACTAGAGGGCTGCAGTCGGGCCGTCACACGCGAGGACCAAGTATGA
>JAXDMH010000431.1:0-7176 GCA_034666225.1 Myxococcales bacterium | reverse complement strand
CGCCACTCAAAGCAAACCCATAAGGCGCGCGCGCCGTTCGGTGTTTGAGCACGGCAGGGAACCCCACCGCTGCCGCCCCCGCGACGAAGCGAATGGAGCCCCACCTCACGTACAGCCGCCCGTTGCTGTCTCTACAACCGCCCCGGCGCGTGCCTCCGCTACGGCCAGTCGACCGTCATCACCAGCGGCGCGTGATCGCTTGTTCCGACCTCGCGGTACGACTCGCAAGCGGTGGCCCGCCCCGCGACGGCATCGCTGGCCAGGATGTAGTCGATGCGCCAGCCGATGTTTCGCTGCCGCAGGTTCCGCCACGGCGCCCACCAGGTGAAAAAATCGGGATCGTCGGGGTGCAGCGCCCGTCCCACGTCGCGCAGCCCGTGCCCCAGCAGTCGGTCAAACGCCGCCCGTTCTTCGGGCAGCTGACCGATGGCGTTCGCCTTTCGTTCCTTGGGGTGAACGTCCAGGTCGGTGTGGGCGATGTTGATGTCGCCGCAGATCACCAGCGGCGTGCCGGCGCCCTGCATGGTCGCCGCGTACTCCTCCAGCGCGCCGAAAAATTTCATCTTGGCGGCGAAGTCCTTCCCGCCGTTCGGGACATAGACCGACGTCACCGTCAGGCCGTTCACGGCGGCAGCCACCACGCGATGTTCGTGATCGAACGCGGGGTGAAAAAAATTGGGGCATTCGCCGACCACGTCCTTGCGGACATGCAGGCCCACGCCCGAGTACCCCTTGCCGCCGTGCCAGTAGCACCAGTACCCGTCGATGGAGACCAGCGACTCCGGGATCTGCTCGGGCGCCGCCTTGATCTCCTGCAGGCAGATGACGTCGGGGCGTTCGCTCTTGATCCAGTCCTCAAGCTGCACCTGCCGGGCGCGAATGCCGTTCACGTTCCAGGTCGCGATCTTCACGCCATCGATCTAGCATGAGTCATGTCCGTCGTCGGCGCGGGCGGGGTCGGTCCTCCGGGCAGCGGCGCCGCCACGGCGGGATTTCGGCGCGCGGTCGCCGTCATCAGCGCCGGCCTGCTGGTCACCGGGCTTGGTTGGCCGGGGCTGCTGGCGCGATTGCCTCTCGGCCTTTATCTCAAGAATCAGCTTGGCCTGCCGCCGCAGGATGTGGCGGCGTTCTGGGCCGTCGGCACGCTGGCCTGGTACATCAAGCCGCTGGCCGGCCTCCTGTGCGACAGCGTGCCGCTGTGGGGAGCACGCCGGCGCTGGTATCTCGTGCTGGGCGGCGCGGCGGCCACCGCGCTGTGGGCCGCGCTGGGCGTGGTGCCTCGGTCGTACGCCGCGCTGCTGGCGACGGTGACCGCGCTGAACGTGGCGCTGGTGATCATCAGCGCGGCGGTGGGCGGCCTGCTGATCGAGGTCGGCCATCGCCACGGCGCCACCGGGCGCCTGAGCGGCCTGCGCCTGGCCATCGACGGCGTGATGGCGCTGGTGGCCGGCCCGCTGGGCGGCTGGCTGGCCGTGCGCGCCTTCGGCTGGACGGCCGCAGCCGGTGCCGCCGTGGTCTTTCCGCTGATTCCTCTCGCGCTCGCCTACGGGCGCGAACCCACAGTCGCGGCCCGCGCCGGCTGGGCCCAGGCCTGGCGGCCGGTCGGAATCGCCGTGCGTTCCCGGGCCTTGTGGTTGGTGCTGTCGTTCATCTTCATCGCCTACCTGCCGCCCGGATTTCAGACGGCGCTCTTCTATCGCCAGCAGGACGCCCTGAAATTCGATCCGGGCACCATGGGGCTCATGCAGCTCCTGGGCGGCGCCGGTGCCCTGGTCGGCGCCGCGATCTACGCGCGCTTCTGCCGCCGCTTTCGGCTGCGCGCTTTGCTACTGGCTGGCATCGCCCTCAACGTGGTCAGCACCGCCTTGTACGTTCGCTACGACGGCTTCGCCTCCGCCGTGGTCATCACGCTCGGCTCCGCGGTGATGGGGACGCTGGCGCTGCTGCCGTTTTACGACCTGGCGGCGCGGGCCATCCCCGATGGCAGCGAGAGCTTCGGCTATTCTCTGATCTTGAGCGCCCAGAATCTGGCGTCGCTCGCCGTCTCGGAGCCGTTCGGCGCCTACCTTTACGGCCGGGTCCACGTCGGCTTTGCGAACCTGGTCTGGATCAACACCGCGTTCACCGCCGCGGTGGTTCTCTTTGTCCCGCTGCTGCCCCCAGCGCTGCTGGCCGCGCGCGAAGGGGAAAGCTACCCGCGCGGCAGCTCCAGCCGTGTCAGCCAGTAATCAGCGTCGAAATTGTCGTCGCCGGTCAGCCGTCGCCACAGCCTGAGACGATTGACGATCTCCAGGCGCCCCTCGTTGCCGTGCCACGGTTCGGGCGTGGTCAGAAGGTCGCGCACCTCGGGCGCATCGCGGTCGGCGGCGTCCCAGGTCAGGCATTGCGACGCGCTGGGATTGAGGCGCAGCTTCAGCATGTGGCGCCGGGCCCGCGTTAAGTTGGGTTGGCCGCAGTGCCACATGCCGTGGTGGCAGACCAGCAACGTCCCCGCCTGGCACACCATGGGCAGCTGCCCCAGAAAATTCTGGTAACGGGCGATGTCCGATTCGTGCACGCGGCGCAGGTGGCTGCCGGGAAGGATCATCGTCCCCCCCATCTCGCGCGGCGTATCGTGAAAGAAAAAGAAAAGCTGGATGTCGAAGGCCACCCGCGGGTCGATGACGGCGTCGGCGTGCCAGGGCTGGCTCCAGCGGTGCTGCGCCTCGACGGTGTGGGCGTGGTGATGATCGTAAAGGGCGCCCGGCCCGATCAGGCTGTGGACGATGCCGCGAATGGCCGGCAGCCGGATCACCGCCGCGATGCCGCCCGGATCGTTCCACACGCTGTCCAGCGGCTGACCGGCCGTTCGAGACTTTGCGTCGCCGTGCTTGGCGCCATAGCTACCGGGTCGGGCGTTGCTCTCGATCTCGCGCAGCGCCTCGGCGCACAGCGGGTGCGGCACGATCCCGTCGAAGCGCAGGAATCCGCGGGCCACGAAATGCGCCATCTGCGCCGACGTCAACAGCGGGCGCGCCGCGATCGACGACGACGCGGCCGCGCCCGTCAGCGCCGCGGTCATGGCACCCCCGCCGTCTCGACCAGCTTCTCCAGCACCACCTCGAACTTCAGGTACGACGTCTCGTGTTCGTGGCCGGGCTGCGCCGGTCGCAACGTCGCCAGCTGGATCACGCGCCAGCCGTCCTGCATGGCGGCCAGCCCGGTCGGGTAGGGCGGCGTGGCGCTGTCTCCCGTCTTGCCCGTTTTGTTGCCGGCGCCGTCATAGAAAGACCAGGCCCCGACGGGACTGCCCAGGTCCGAGTTCGCCAGGTACAGAATCAGCAACTGCTGCCGGGGCCGGGTCACCGTCCCGAAAGCTTAAAGGAGGCGCCGTCTATCGGCCATCTATCGGGCACCTATCGCCCATCTATCGGCCACCGATCGGCCACGTTCGGGCCATCGTCACGCGGCCGGGCGGGTGGGCACGGTGGCGCCGCCGCACGCCGATATCGCCGCGATCAGCTGCTCGCGATCGAACGGCTTGTTGATGATGGGGCGCTTGTGGCTCTCCACGAACTCGCGGGCCTGCGGCGTGAAGGCGCCGCTGGTCATGAAGATCATCCTGCGCGCCAGGTCCGGATGACTCTCCTCCAGCTCGCGCAGCAGGGCCATGCCGGTCATTTCCTCCAGCATGAGGTCGCACAGGATCACGTCGAACTGCGCCCCGGTCTGCAGCAGGTCCTTGGCCATCAGGGCGCCGCGCACGTACGTGACCTCGTACTCGCGCCCCAGGATATAGCGCAGGGCCCGCAGCATCAGCGGTTCGTCGTCGACGACCAGGACGCGGTTACCGCTCCCCGAGATTCGGCGTGGCGTGGGCGTGGGCGTCCGCAGCACCGCCGCCGGTTCACCGGCGTCCGCGTAGGCCACCGTCGGCAACACCACGCGGAACGTGCTGCCGCGGCCCATCTCGCTGTCAAACGAGATCTCGCCCCCCATGGCCGCCACGATCCCCTGACACACCGAAAGGCCCAGCCCTGTTCCTTGCCCCACCGGTTTGGTGGTGAAGAACGGTTGAAAGATCCGTTCGTGCAGCTCCGCCGGAATGCCGACGCCGGTGTCGGCGATCTCGACCAGGACGCGCCCTTGCGGCACCGACCGAACCGCCAAGCGAATCTGCTGTTGCCGGGCATTTCCTTCCGGGATCGATTGCACGGCGTTGAGCAACAGGTTGGTGAACACCTGCTCCAGCAGACCCCGGTCACCCCTGACCTTGGGACGGCCTTCCAGATCGGTCGTCAGCATGGCCTGGTGTCGGATCTGGCCCTGCAGCAGAAACACCGACGCTTCCAGGGCCGTACGCACATCGATGACCGCCGTGGCATCTTCCACGCGCGTGGGCGACACCAGCTGCGCCTGGTTCATGATCTTGGCGATGCGCCGCGTGCCGGTCAGCGTCTCGACCAGGATCTCGCAGGGCTCCTTGCTCTGGGGCCCCATCAGCGACGGCAGCGTGTCGATGAGGTACTGCAAATTCGCCATCACGTACGTCAGCGGATTGTTCACCTCGTGCGCGATCCCCGCCGCCAGCGTCCCCAACGCAGCCAACCGATTGGCCACCGCCAGCCGCCGGTGGCGCGCCCCCTGGATCACCGACACGATCCGCGCCAGAAGGTCGCCGAAATCGATCGGCTTTTTCACGTAAGCGTCCGCATCGATGGCCTGCGCTTTGGCGCTGCCGTCGGCGGACATGGCCACCACGGGTATTCCGGCCAGCAGCGGGTCCTTCTTCTGCTCGACCCGGAACTGCCAGCCGTCCATCACCGGCATCATCAGATCCAGCAGGATCACGTCGGGCGGCGAGGAAACCCGCAGGTGTGACAGGGCATCTTGGCCGTTCCGAAACGAGGCCAGCTGCAGCCCTTCCTCCGACAGCATCTGCTCCAAGATGTCGCGGATAGCGGCATCGTCCTCAACCAACAGCGCCCGCGTGCCTCGCAGAGAGACGTTCTGCAGCGGAGACATGCGCGACAAACACTAAGACGCCTCATTGGTTTTTCAAGGGCGGCACACCAAGTTCCGGGACCAAAGTGTACAATTTGTTGTTCGGCTGTCGCCGCACCGCCATGTGGGCTTTGTGCGACACGCAAAGCGGCCGCGAAACGACTAGCCCTTCGGTCCCAGCAGCTCGTTGACCAGGGGGCCGCTCGTATAGCGCTCGCCGCCGTCGCCCACCATGAAAACGATGGTTTGCCCTCTGGCCTGCGGACGCTCCGCGATGCGCAAGGCGGCGGCCAGCGTGGCTCCCGACGAGATCCCGGCCGAGATCCCCTCCTCGCGGGCCAGCCGCCGGGCGTGGGCGAACGCCTCCTCGTCAGAGATGGGGACCACCTCGTCGATGACGGCGCGGTTCAAAAGCGGCGGGATGAACCCGGCCCCGATGCCCTGGATCAAATGATTGCTGGGTTTGCGCCCCGACAGGACCGCCGCGTTGGCCGGTTCCACCGCCACGATGCGCACCGCCGGCTTGTGGCCCTTCAGGACCTCGCCCACGCCGGTGATGGTGCCGCCGGTGCCGACGCCGCTGACGAAGACGTCGACCGTCCCGTCGCTGTCGGTCCAGATCTCCGGCCCCGTCGACTGCCGGTGCGCCTGGGCGTTGGCCAGGTTGCGAAACTGATCCAGCGCCACCGCGCCGGGCGTCTGGCGGCGCAGCTCCTCGGCGCGGTCGACCGCCTCGCGCATCAGCGTGCCCGGCGTCAGCGTCACCTGGGCGCCCAGATACCGCAGCAGCGACATCCTCTCCTTGGACATCCGCTCGGGCATGGTGACGATCAACGGATAGCCCTTGGTCGCCGCCACGAAAGCCAGGGCGATGCCGGTGTTGCCGCTGGTCGCCTCGATGATGGTGCCGCCCGGGCCCAGCTGGCCGCGGCGTTCGGCGTCTTCGACCATCGCCGCGGCAATGCGGTCCTTGACGCTGCCGCCTGGGTTGCGTGACTCCAGCTTGGCCAGCAGGCGGACCCCCAGGTCTCCCCCGATTCGTCGCAGCTCGACCAGCGGTGTCCGTCCGATCGTCGCCGCCACGCCCGGGTAGATCATCGCCGGCCGATTGTACTACCCGTGGGACTGCTTTGACTCGACCAGCTTCTTCGCCCCCAGCGTTCCCAGGGCCAGCAAGGTCAGGATCGACGCCGCTGCGAAGGCGCCTGCCAGGTTGTACTCGTTGTACAGAATCTCCACGTGCAGCGGCAGGGTGTTGGTCTGCCCGCGAATGTGCCCCGACACGACCGACACGGCCCCGAACTCGCCCATCGCCCGGGCGTTGCACAGCACCACGCCATACAGCAGCCCCCAGCGGACCTTGGGCAGCGTCACCTGAAACAGGATCTGCCAGCCGCTGGCTCCCAACGTCAGCGCCACCTCTTCCTCGTCGCTGCCCAGGTCCTGCATGACCGGCAGCACCTCGCGCGCCACGAACGGAAAGGTGACGAACGTGGTGGCCAGGACGATCCCCGGGACCGCGAAGATGATGTGGATGTTGTGCGCCTCCAGCCACGGACCCAGAACGCCGCGCGACCCCAGCAGCAGCACAAAGATGAGGCCCGCGATCACCGGCGACACGCTGAACGGCAGGTCGATCAGCGTGACCAGCGCGCTCTTGCCGGCGAATCGATACTTGGAGATCAGCCAGGCCGCCGCGATCCCGAACACCACGTTCAGGGGCACCGAGATGCCCGCCGTCAGCAACGTCAGGCGGATCGCCGAGCGCGTCTCGGGATCGAAGATCGCCGCGCCGTACGCGCGCCAGCCTTTGGCCAGCGCCTCAACAAAGACCGACAGCAGCGGCAGCACCACGAAGATGCCCAGAAACAACAGGCTGGCGCCGATCAGCAGCCAGCGCAGCCAGGGCGGATCGCGCAGCGCCAGGGCCGCCGGCCCGGTCGGCCGTCTGACCGTCGCCGCAGCCGCAACAGATGCAGAAGGCAGCGCTCCGGCCATACCTAGACCCGTCCCCCGCGGCGCTGAACCATCCCTTGCAGGATGTTGATCATCAGCAGCAGCACGAACGACACCACCAGCATGAACAGCGCGATGGCGGTGGCCCCCGCGTAATCGTATTGCTCCAGCTTGGTGACGATCAGCAGCGGGACGATCTCCGTGCGCATCGGCATGTTGCCCGAGATGAAGACGATC
>JAXDMH010000430.1:0-12249 GCA_034666225.1 Myxococcales bacterium | reverse complement strand
ATGGCGGCCAGCACCCACAAGATGGTGTCGTCCTGTTCCTCGATGACCGCCCGGTAGGCCGACTCGACGATGTTCAGTGTTTTCTTGGCCATGGCACCCTCACTTGGTCGGAATCACGAGGACGTTGTCGGAGGCTTCGCAGAACGCGTGAAAGTCGGCCGGCGAACCCCGGCGCGTGCCGGCGATGAACTCGCCCACGCCGCGCTCGTCGACGCACATGCCGCAATTGACCCAATCGATCTTGCCGCCGTTCGCTTCGGCCAGAGCCAGCAGCGCCGCGACTTGATCCTTGGTGGTGGGGTGATTTTCCTCGGCCAGGTTCTTGCCATGCACCGGGTTGGGGTGCGCGGTCTGCTTGGCGAAGGCCAGACCCGCCGCGCCTTCATAAGCGAACACGTTGATGACGTGTCCCCGGCGCGCCGCCGCGTCCAGAATCCGGAAGGCGGTGGTCAGGTTCTCCGACTCGTACGGCGGATCCATGAGGGCGATGGACAATGTTTTCTTTGCCATGGCTGCTCCTAGTGCCACAGGGTCTTGTGACCCGCCTCGAGATGATCCACCACGACGTCGATGGGCGTCGCTGTCACGCCGTCGCGCAGCTTGGTGATGCCGCGTTCTTTCAAGGCGAAGTCATCGGCCAGGATGGCCACGCCCGCGCTGGCCAGCGCCGCCAGCGCCGGGGCCTTTGCCGCCGGCCGCGCCGCGAACACGGCATTCTGCACCAGCAGCACCGTGACCTTGTTGCCCGCCTCGACCAGACCCTTGGCCAGGTCCAGGTAATAGGCGACGTCGTTCGACTCCAGCAGGTCCCGTGATTCGATGAGCAGATAGTCAGTCATCTCGTCCCTCCCCCGATCGATTGGTGGCTGGACGCTAGCGGATGAACCTGGGGGACGCAATCAAGAGCCGGCCCGATCCGATGCCCGGCCGACCGGCCTTACGGCAGCGATTTGAAGAAGCGCCAGCTGCGCGCCGGTTGCTGGGGCAGGTTGTCGAGGTGGCCGCCCGTCGTCGGGTGACAGTAGACGATGGGGAACTCGGCCGGGCAGCTGGTGAACCTCTGGCAGTTGCCGTTCGTGGGATCGTCATAGGTCGCGCGCGGGCTGGTCATGAAATCGCCCTGACACTTGTTGGTCTTCAGGGCGCGGGTGATGGCGCGCTGGGTTCCGATGGGGAGATTGCCGACGTCCATCTCGTTGTGGCTCCAGATGCCGGGCGTGGGCAGATCCGTGCAGGGCGGGGCCGAGGTCGCGCCGGTGGCCAACCCGCCCGAGCTGGGAGCGACCGCGCGCAAGAGCTTCATGCCGTAGACGCAGCCCATCTGATTGGACAGCCATCCGCCGCTGCTGTGGCCGGTCATGAAGACGCGGTGCTGGTCGTAACAAAGGTTCTTGGCGGTGCTGGCCAGGATCGTCTCGACGTATTTGTAATCGACCGAATCCTTGCGCATGTCATCGAAGCAGGCCCCGTTCGGCGACGAGCCCGGATCGGGCTGCAGGCCGATCTGGATGACGCCTTCCGTGCCGGCCGCCGTGGCGAAATCCCAGCCGTTGGGGTGCATCCCGCCGCCGCCGCAACCGGGCGCGATGAAGATGACGAAGTAGGGTTTCTTGTTGTCATAGTTCGTCGGCAACTTGACGAAGTAGACGCGATTGCCGGTGCCGCGGTTCGCTCCGGGCGGCGGGATGGTGACCATGAAATTGACCCAGGCGTTCAGCATCTGCCCGGGATCCTGACCGCAACCCGCGGTCATCTTCACCGTCGAGAAATCTTCGATGCCGGTCGAACCGCCCCAGGCGGCATCACCGCTTGCTTCGCTGACGTTCGCATCGGCGGGACCAACGCCATCGCCCGAGGCATCGGGAAGGGGCGCGCCGCCGGTTCCTTCCACCGCGCCACCGCTGCCCACCGACCCACCGCTGCCGCTGATGGTCCCGCCCCCGCTGCCCGACAGAGCGCCACCGGTACCGGCTGTCTTGCCGCCCGTCCCGGGACTGACCACCGGATCTTGCGACGTCGCGCAGCCCACCACACAAACGACACCCAGGGCGGCGCCCAGCCCCGCCAGCGCGGTCAGACCAACGGTTCGAAACGGCCAAGCAGATGATCGCACGGTAGCCTCCTGGTTCCGCAGAGTGTGTACCGGTCGGGCAGCGGTCCAAGAACGCTCGCGGGGGCGCGTCCGACTGGACCAGCAATTGAACCAAAACGCTACCCCGTTCGCGCCCGGGTGAAAAGGCCCAATGCGGCGTCGCCGCGAATTCAAAAGTTCAGGTCAGGGACTTTTCGGGCAGCCGATCGGCGCCGTCGAAATCACCACGTCGTCGATGAAGACGTCGATCGCGACATTGAACGGGTGCGCGAAAAATCCCAGGAACAGCTTGTCGAAAGTGGGGGCGTGCCACAGGCCGTCGGCGGGCGGCGCGGCGCCTTCCGAACAACCGCCGGTCTTGACCACGTCGACGGCGGTTTGCGGCCTTCCATCCAGGGAAAGGTGCATCTCGTCCTTGCTGCCGTCGAACGTCCATTCGACGCAGATCCACTGTTTCTCCACGTAACCGGGGGGCGACGGTTTGTCACCGCAATCGACAGTGGGCGGATCCGACTCTTGGTTTCGAATGGTGTACGCGGCCATCAGCCCGCCGAATTTGCCGCCGTAAGCGTACTTCGCGATGCGCGTCATCCCGGGCAGAGGGCCGGTCGCTTCAATGATGTTGAAATGTTCGGTCGGCGTCTGCGACAGCCAGAACATCATGCGGCCGTAAAGCTTGTTGCCGGGCAACGGAAACACCGGCGCTCCCCGCTTGATGATCTGAAGCATGCTGGTCACGCCGGTGGCCGTCGTGAAGTGAGCCGCCTGCTTGCCCTGAGACGCCCGCACCGTGTCGACGCGAACGGTTCCCCCGGTGACGTTGGTGGTCCAGTTCGGGCTGAGATCGGCACCGACGGTGTATTTCTCGAAGTCGTCGCAGTACAGCGCCGGCGCGGCGCAGCTGCCGTTACTGCCGCCGCTGCCCGCCGCGCCGTCGCCGGCGTCGACAGTCGGGGCCGCGTCCGTCGGACTCGCGCCGCCGCTGCCGCCGGCTGCCGTCGCGTCCGTTGCTGCGTCGGGCGTTCCGGACCCGCCCGCCTGCCCACCGCTGCCACCGACGGGCAAGGTTCCGCCGCTGCCGCCCGAAACAGTGCCCCCGCTGCCGGCGTTGGCGCCCCCCGTCCCGCCAGGCCCCGGTCCGCTGGACGGCGTGCTGGTGCAGCCCAAACCCAAAAGCCCCAACAGCGCAACGTGGCCAAGGTGACGCATGGACCGATACTGCCATCGGGACCGCCTTCAAACCAGCGCGCGACGCAAGTGACAGCTCGGCAACAGATGGTCCGCAGCCTGGCGCCATCACCACGACAGTGGCATGCACAGGGCATGTTAAATTCCGCCCCGATGCTTGCGCACACCGACAAAGAATTTGGCCAGGAGTTGAAAGTTCTGCGCGAACGGCTGTCCACAATGGCCGAGCGCGCAGCGGCCCAGATAGCGCTGGCCATGAAGGCGCTCAGCGATCAAAGCGACGATCTGGCCAACCAGGTCGTGCGCGGCGACGCCGTCATCGACACCGACGAAAATGAGATCGATCGGCTGGCCATGCAGCTTCTGGCCATGCGCCATCCCGTCGCCTCCGACCTGCGCTTTGTCACCATGGCGCTGAAGTTCGTCGTCGACGTCGAGCGCATCGGCGATCTGGCCAGCGGCATCGCCAAGCGCGCGCTGGAACTGAACCGGCTACCGCCGCTCGAATCGCGCGGCGACCTCAACCTGCTGGCCACCATGGTGCAAAAGAACCTGCACGGCGCCATCCACAGCTTCGTGCAGAGCGACGTCCAGCAAGCCACCGCGGTGATCAAGGCCGACGTGGAGATCGACAAGCTGAACGCCAGCCTGTTTGCCCAGCTGATCGCCCACGTGGCCGCCGATCCAGCGACGGTGACCCGGGTTCTTCCGCTGACCTCGGTGTGCCGTTACCTGGAACGGATCGGCGACCACGTCAAGAACCTGGCCGAGGAAGTCATCTTCATGGTCGAGGCCACTGACGTGCGGCATCGCGCCGTCACCTGATCGACCCAAAACTGTCGCAGTTCCGTAACAATTCGGTACGGAGATCTTACGGTCATTCGCGCGGCGGCGGACTAAGGTGTGCGCCAGTCCCCCGTGTATGGATAAGGAGATCTTCCGCAATGACCAAGACCACCATCTGGGCGTCTGCCCTCGCCGTCCTCGCGTTTGCATCGACGCCCGCCGCCTTCGCGGCGGGGGCCACGCTGAACGGCAGCGGCTCGACGCTATCCAAACCATATCAAGAGACGGCCATCGAGGAATTCAAGAAGGCCAACAAGGGCGTCACGCTGAACTATGGCGGCGGCGGCAGCGGCAAGGGTCGTCAGGATCTGGCCGATATGGTCGTCGACTTTGCCGGCTCTGACTCGCCTTACAAGGAAGCCGACCTGGCCAAGATCAAGGGCGGCGACGTCCTGTACTTCCCGATCCTGCTGGGGCCGATCACGGTCAGCTACAACGTCGACGGCGTCAGCAAGCTGCAGCTGTCGGCGGAGACCATCGCCAAGATCTTTCAGCGCGACATCAAGAAGTGGAACGACAAGGCCATCGCCGCTGACAACCCGGGCGCCAAGCTGCCCGACCTGGACATCGTGGTCGCTCACCGCGCCGACGGTTCGGGGACCACGCAGAACTTCACCGAGTACCTGAACGGCGCGGCCAAGGGCGTCTGGAAGTTGAAGAGCGGCTCGACCGTTGAATGGCCGGCCGACACGCAGGCCGGCCAGGGCAACGGCGGCGTCGCCCAGATCGTGAAGTCCACCAAGGGCGCCATCGGGTACGTCGATCTGTCGGACGCCAAGGCCTCCGGTCTCAAATACGCTGCCGTCAAGAATCAAGCCGGCAAGTTCGTCGAACCGACGACCTCCGCGGCCTCGGCCGCCGGCGACGGCATCGAGGTGAAGAGCAACCTCCTCTTCAGCGCGCTGAACGCCAAGGGTGACAAGGCCTATCCCATCACCTGCCAGACCTGGGTGATCGTCTATGCCAAGCAGACCGATAAAGCCAAGGGCGAGGCCCTGAAGGCCTACCTGAAATTCCTGGTCAAGGACGGACAGAAGCTGCTGGGCGAGATCGACTATGCACCCCTGCCCGCCAGCCTGCAGGACAAGGCGGTCAAGCAGCTAGAGAAGATCCAGGTCCCGTAACGAGAACGCAGATGCACGATCTACGGGGACATCGGGCTTACGCGGACGGCGCCTTTCGCTGGGCGGCGGCGGGCGCGGCCGCGTTGGTGTTGCTGATCCTCGGCCTCATCTTCATCACCATCACCAGCCGCTCGCTGCCGGTGTTTCACCAGATGGGGCTCAGTTTCTTCACCACCAGCCGCTGGTCGCCCGCCGATGCCCTGTTCGGTGCGCTGGCCTTTATCTGGGGCACGGCGTTCACCGCGCTGATCGCGCTGGCGATTGCCGTGCCGATCAGCCTGGGAATGGCGCTGTTCATGACCCAGGTGGCGCCGCCGGTGATCAAGAAACCGCTGGTGTACCTGACCGATCTTCTGGCCGGGGTTCCGTCGGTGGTGTTCGGTCTGTGGGGCGTGCTGGTGCTGTCGCAGCACTTTGGCCTCGGTCGGTCGTTTCTCACGGCCGGCATCATCCTGGCGATCATGATCGTTCCCATCATCACGTCGCTGTCGCGCGAGGTGATCGAGACGACGCCTCCCGGTGACAAAGAAGGCGCGCTGGCCCTGGGGGCCACGCGCTGGGAGATGATCGGCGCGGCCGTCCTGCCGCACAGCGCGGGTGGGTTGGTGGGCGCCGTGATGCTGGGGCTGGGCCGGGCCATGGGCGAGACCATCGCCGCCGCGCTGGTGATCGGTTCGGCGCTGGGGCAACTGACGCTTTCTCCGCTGGCGCCGGGCAATTCGATGCCAGCGGTGATCGCCAACGAATGGGGCGAGGCGGACGCCCTGCACAAGTCGGCGCTGATCGCGCTGGCGGTGACGTTGTTCGTCATCACCATCATCGTCAACCTGGCGGCGACGGCGATCGTGCAGCGTTCAATGAGAAAGGGACAAGGGTCGTGATCGATCTAGCCGAAGTGACCAGCGCGCAACCCGATCTCAGCGCCAAGCGCAGCTGGCGCTCGGTCAAGAGCACCACGATGACCGGCCTGATGATCGCCTCGGTGGTGCTGGTGGCGCTGCCCCTCATCGCCGTGGTGTGGGCGATCTTCGGGCGCGGCGTGGCGGTGGCCTTCCACGGTTTTCCGGACTTCTTCATCAAGGAGATCCCGTCGGTGGCGCGCCGGGCGGGACCCGGCATGGGCCCGGCCATTCTGGGCACGTTGATGGTGACCGGGGCCGCCACGCTGATCGCGGTGCCGCTGGGCGTCCTGGGGGCCGTCTACCTGCACGAGTACGGCGTGGGCAATCGGTTTTCACGGCTGGTTCGTTTCATGGCCACGGTCATGACCGGCGTCCCGTCCATCGTGATGGGCCTCTTCATCTATGTGGTGTGGACGCTGCATTTCGGCTACTCGGCCTTCGGCGGGTCGCTGGCGCTGGCCTGTCTGATGTTGCCGGTGGTGATTGGCGCGACCGAGCAGATGTTAAAGCTGGTCCCCAATCATCTGCGCGAGGCCTCGTACGCCCTGGGCACGTCAAAGAGCCGCACCATCTTGACGGTGGTGCTGCCGGCGGCGCTGCCCGGCATCGTGTCGGGCTCGCTGCTGGCGGTGGCGCGCGCCGCCGGCGAGACCGCGCCCTTGCTGTTCGCCGTGGGGGCGGCCACCGAGTACAACCCGCACCTTTTCGAAGAGGCGAACACCGCTCTGTCGATCCAGATCTTCGGCAACGCGACGTCATCGTTCGTGGCCGCCCAGGATCGGGCGTGGGGCGCCGCCCTGACGCTGGTATTGCTGACGTTCATCATCACGCTGGTCGCGCGCGTCTTCACGGCACGCATCGCAAGCAGGAGGTAGTCCAGAGATGCTTTCCGAAGAACGAATAGAGACCGACGGCCGAACTCAGCGTGATCGCTCTGGCCCGAAAGGGATTATTGTCAGCCCCCCCGTGGCCAGCAATCGTCCGGATACGCCCGTGGTCTTCGATCTCGCCGACCTGGAGGTTTTTTACGGCACGTTCCGCGCAGTCCGCGGCGTGACCATGAAGATCTTCAAGAACGAGATCACCGCTTTCATCGGGCCTTCCGGGTGCGGAAAGACCACCGTCTTGCGCAGCTTCAACCGCATGCACGACGTCACCCCGGGCGCGCGGGTGGCCGGCGGCCTGCGCTACCGCGGCGCGGAGCTATACGCCCCCACCGTGTCGGCCACGGAAGTACGCCGGCGCATCGGCATGGTCTTTCAAAAACCCAATCCGTTCCCCAAGAGCATCTACGACAACGTGGCCTTCGGTCCCCGTTCCAGCGGCGTCAGCGCCAAGGCCGATCTGGACGTCGTCGTGGAGAAATCGCTGCGAAGCGCGGCGCTGTGGGACGAGGTCAAGGATCGACTGAAGGCCTCGGCGCTGGGGATGTCGGGCGGACAGCAGCAACGGCTTTGCATCGCCCGCACCATCGCCGTCGGCCCCGAGGTCGTTCTGATGGACGAGCCGTGCAGCGCGCTGGATCCGATCGCCACGGCGCGCATCGAGGAGCTGATGCGCGAGCTGAAGAGCCGCTTCACCATCGTCATCGTCACGCACAACATGCAGCAAGCCGCCCGGGTCAGTGACCGGACGGCTTTCTTCACCACCGAGATCGATCCCAAGTCCGACTGCCGCACGGGTACGCTGGTCGAGTACGACGACACGACCAAGATCTTCTCCAACCCCAGCGACGAACGGACCGAGAACTACATCACCGGCCGCTTCGGCTGAGCGGCTCGCCCCTATTTGGCCGCCGGGTCGATCTGCCACAGCGCGAAGGGGTTGTTCTGTGGGTCGGTGAGGATGGCGAACCAGCCCATTCCGGGCACCGGCGATTTCTCCTTCATGACCTTGGCGCCCAGCTTCTTGGCGTGTTCGGCGGTCTGTTCGATCGACTCCACGTTCACGTAGTTGATCACCGGCGGCGCCTCCGCGTCGGGGCGTTTCATGATTCCGCCGTTGATGCCGCCTGGTTGGGTGGCCATACCTTGTTGGTTGGTCTCGACGGTACGGACCAACAGGTAGCCGGCCATGCCGGGGGGCGCCTCGATCTTCCAGTCGAAGATGCTGGTGTAGAACTTGGCCAGCGCTGCCGGATCGTCGGCATAGATTTCGAAGTGGCTGAGCGCATTTTTTCCCATGTGACCCTCCCGCGCGAAATATGCGACTTGGTTGGGCCACTGCAAGCGAACCTTCGGCGACAAATCGGCGACGTGGGCGTGTCGGGTGCCGTGTAGAATTGCGGTTGCCACCCAATGTCCATGTCCAAGAACGAACACGTCACCCGCTGGGTCAACGAAGTCGCCGATCTCTGCAAACCGGATCAGATCGTCTGGTGCGACGGCTCGGAAGACGAGCGGCAGCGCCTGACCGCTCTGGCCGTCAAGACCGGCGCTCTCATTCCCCTCAATCAAGAAAAGATGCCGGGGTGCTTTCTGCACCGCAGTCACCCCTCTGACGTGGCCCGCACCGAACACCTGACGTTCGTCTGTCCGCCGACCAAGGAAGAGGCGGGACCCAACAACAACTGGATGCCGCCCGCCGAAGCCAGGACCAAGGTCGGGGCCCTGTTCAACGATTCGATGAAGGGCCGGACGCTTTACGTGGTGCCTTTCCTGATGGGCCCGGCCGGTTCGCCGTTCTCCAAGGTCGGCGTCGAGCTGACGGATTCCATCTACGTCGTCCTCAACATGCGCATAATGACCCGCATGGGGCAGGCGGCCCTCGAGCACCTGGGCAGCTCGGACGACTTCACGCGCTGCCTGCACTCGCTGGGCGATCTGTCGCCCGAGCGCCGGTACATCGTTCACTTCCCGCAGTCGAACGAGGTCTGGTCAATCGGTTCGGGCTATGGCGGCAACGCGCTGCTGGGCAAAAAATGTCTGGCGCTGCGCATCGCCAGCGTCCTGGGGCGCGACGAAGGTTGGCTGGCCGAGCACATGTTGATCGTCGGCATCACCACGCCCGAAGGAAAGAAGCACTACGTCACGGGCGCCTTTCCGTCGGCCTGTGGCAAGACCAACCTGGCCATGCTGGTCCCGCCCGCCAGCATGAAAGGATGGAAGGTCGAGACCGTGGGCGACGACATCGCCTGGCTGCGGCCGGGCAAGGACGGACGCCTGTGGGCCGTCAATCCCGAGGCCGGGTTCTTCGGCGTGGCGCCGGGCACCAGCTTCAAGACCAACCCCAGCGCGATGAGAACTATCGCCACGAACACCATCTTTACCAACGTCGCGCTGAAACCCGATGGCACGGTGTGGTGGGAAGGACACGACGACCCGCCCGTCGACGGCATGCTGGACTGGCAGGGACGGCCGTGGGTGGCGGGCAGCGAGGAGAAGGCGGCGCACCCGAACTCGCGCTTCACGGCGCCGGCGTCGCAGTGTCCGTCGATCTCGCCCGAGTGGGAAAAACCGGGGGGCGTTCCCATCTCGGCCATCCTGTTCGGGGCGCGCCGCCAGCGCCGCGTGCCGCTGGTCTATGAAGCGCTGTCCTGGCAGCACGGGACATTTTTGGGCGCCACGCTGTCGTCAGAGACCACCGCCGCCGCCACCGGCAAGGTCGGCGTCTTGCGGCGCGATCCGATGGCCATGCAGCCGTTCTGCGGCTACAACTTTGGCGATTACTTCGCGCACTGGCTGGACGTCGGAAAAAGGCTGGCCCGGCCGCCCCAGATCTTTCGCGTGAACTGGTTCCGCACCGACGACAAGGGCAAGTTCCTGTGGCCCGGCTATGGCGAGAACCTGCGCGTGCTGGAGTGGATCCTCAAGCGCTGTGAAGGGCGCGGCGACGCCATCGAGACCGCCATCGGTCACGTGCCGACGGCGGGCGCCATCGACACCAGCGGCCTTGGCATTCCCGATGCCGCCATGGACACGCTGCTGAAGGTCGATCCGCTGGAGTGGTACGAGGCGGTTCACCTGCAGTACGAATTCTTCGAGAAATTCGGCGAGCACACCCCGGCCGGCATCTGGCAGGAACACGGCAACCTGGCCCGCCGCGTGGCGGGGATCTAGCCCCGGAAAACGACGGCGCCCCCAAAACGGGCCACGCGATAAAACTTCCCGCGGCGGCGCGAAATCGGTGCGACCTCCGGGCGCAGCCTCCGTCCCCCTAGATCAGACAAGGGGGACACCATGGAGACAATCGAGACAACCGATGGACAGCACGACGAAGCGCCGTTGTGGGCGGCACTTCGCTATGAAAGTCAGCTACTTCGCCACGCGCGCCGGCTGGCTGGCAACGACGCGGATGCCCGCGATCTTGTACAGGACACGTTCGAACGGGCCTTGCGGGCGGCCAGAAAGCCGCAGACGACGACGGAGTACCGGCCCTGGTTGATGCGGGTTCTGAACAATGTCTGGATCGATCGTTTTCGAGCTGCCCGCAACCGCGAGATCGTCTCGTACTGCGACGACCGAGGCGGGGGCGGGATCCTGGGAGAAAAAGAGGTGAGCGGTGGTGACGTCGGCAGCAGCAGCTCCAACAGCAACGGCGATGGCTGGCGCGACCTGTCGATCAGCGACATCGCGGCAGTGCTGCCGGAGGTGCCGGAACCGCATCGAACCGCGTTCCGACTGTTCGCCATGGAGCGAATGTCTTACGCCGAGGTGGCCCGCTGTCTCGGCGTTGTCCCGGCCACAGTCGGCACGCGCATCTTGCGCGCTCGGCGACTGTTGCGCGCCATCATCACCCGACAGTTACACGAAAAGAGATTGCACCCTTTCCATAGCGCGGCGTAAATGGCCTCCCCCGCTATCCACTGGCCGCCCGCCGCTCTCTGACCACCGCCCGTTCCCACCCCTTGTCCCACCACACGAAGCGCTCGCCCGGAGGCTCCCATGCAGACTGACTTGAAGAAGCAACGCCGATCAGTTTATGTCCGAAATCTTTTCATTGTCTCCGCACTGATTTTTCTTGGTTGTATCGTCAAAGAGGCGAAGAACAATCCTCCTCCGCTGATTCAGCAAGTACCGACCACGCCCAACTATGTCGTGGGCACTTTCGAGGGTACGTTCTCTTTGGACCGGACGCGCGTGGTGGCGGAGGAAGGGGTCACCGCCCTGGTCGTTTCCAGGCTGGACCAGCGCGGCAAGCCAGAATGGATGCGCTCGTTTGACCGTCTTCCCAAGGGATACGCCGTGGTCCATTCCGTGCTGCCGGGGGGCGGCGTGGCGGTGCTGGGCGTGGTGACTTCGGGCAGCGTCAAGTTCGACAAGCCAGAGCAGATCATCACCGGCGCCGAACATCGGCACGTGTTGTTTCTGGCCGTTGTCTCGGCCAACGGCCGGGTCACGTCGGTGGCACCGATCGTCACGGCCGTCTTCTTGAAGAGCCCGCAGATCGATCACGAAGGCGGCAATATCTTCATCAGCGTGCCGTACGAGGGTGAAGCCGATATTCAGGGTGCCAGGCAACCGCGAGGTGACGGGTACAGTCGCCTGAAATTCGGATTGACCCGCGATCTGAAGGTCATCAACCCGATGATCATCAAGGCCAGCCTTGATGCCGACCCGGCCAGCGCAAAACAACGCCAAGCGGCCACCAGCCAGGGGCCCGGGCTGCGCATGGCATCGATGACGATGGCGGGGTCGACCTGCAACGTCTGCTCCTTCGAGCCCGTGGTGGGTGAGGCGGCCTGCATGACCTGTGTCGCCACCTTGTCGCCCAAGGCGCCCTGGTGCTTTGTCACCTCATGGGATCGACCCTGCATGGACGAGGCGCTATTACGATGCTTCAGCGGTAATGGCATCACCATCGCCTGCAACTGTCCCCATGACACCTGCACCCAGGGAATGCTTTTGAACCCACAGTGCGACCACTCCACCTGCGTGAATGGCATCGACGCCAAGGACTCGTACTGCGGAACGTCCGGCTGGGACGGCACCTGCGTCTGGGAGAACTTTCCGATTTGCGGAAAGGCCTGTTCCTAGTAGGCGACTGGCTACAGTGCGGGGGCGCCTTTCCCCAGGCGACGGATCAGGAAAGATTCGAGATCACTGACCTCCTGGTCCGTCATCGGTCCCCTCACGATGACGACGGCGGCCACGCCACC
>JAXDMH010000429.1:0-2607 GCA_034666225.1 Myxococcales bacterium | reverse complement strand
CTGCTACTGAAGAACGAAGGCTTCGAGGTGATCACCGCCAGCTCGCCGGCCGGAGCCTTGGCGGCGGCCGAGACGCAGGAGCTGGACGTCGTTCTTGTCGATCTGAATTACGCCCGCGACACCACGTCGGGTCGCGAAGGATTGGACCTTCTTTCTCGGCTGCAGGCGGTCGATCCGTCGCTGCCGGTGGTGGTGATGACCGCCTGGGCGACCGTCGACGGTGCCGTGGAAGCGATTCGCCGCGGGGCGCGCGACTACGTGCAGAAGCCCTGGGAGAACCAGCGACTGGTCGCCACGCTGCGAAACCAGGTGACCCTGGGAAGCGCCTTGCGGAAAAGCCGCAGCCTGGAAGCTGCCGCCGCCCGCTCGTCGGGACGCAACCTGCCGCCCCTGTTCGCTCGGTCGCGCGTCATGCAGCCGGTGCTGCGGCTGATGGAGCGGGTGGGACCGTCCGACGCCAACGTGCTGGTCACCGGGCCGCACGGCAGTGGCAAAGAGGTGGTGGCGCGCTGGCTGCACACGGCGTCGCTCCGCAGCAGCAAACCATTCGTGGCTGTGAACGGCGGAGGGTTGGCCGACGGCGTCTTTGAAAGTGAGCTGTTCGGTCACGTGCGGGGCGCCTTCACCGACGCTGTACCGGCTGAACACCGTCGAGATTCGCCTGCCACCGCTGCGCGATCGCCTGGAAGACGTCCCCGATCTGGCAGGGCACTTTCTGGCTCGACAAGCGGGCCGCTACGGCAAGGCTCTGTCGCGGTTCAGCGCCGGCGCCATGGACGCCCTGCTGCGCCATGCGTGGCAAGGCAATGTCCGCGAGCTTGAACACGTCGTCGAACGCGCCGTCTTGATGGGCGAAGGGACCGAGATCAGCGTCGACGATCTGTTCTTGAGCGCTCGCCACGACGGCGCAGCGTCTTTCGAGACCATGACGCTGGAAGAAGTCGAACGGCATCTGATCCAGCGCGCGCTGGCCCGATGCGCAAACGTCAGCGATGCAGCGAAGGCCCTGGGACTGTCGCGCAGCGCGCTGTACCGCCGGCTGCAACACTTCGGGCTGCCAGAGTCATGATCCAGCGTCAGCGGCGAAAGGGCCGGCTGACGTTGGGCCACGACGGGCGGGTGGTGCGGGCCGCCTTGCTGGCCGGTATCCCTGCCCTGGCCCTGGCCCTGGTCCTGCTGTGGACAGGCGACCATTCGCTGAAACTGCAAGTGACGCTGACTCTGATCGTCGTTTCGGTGTGGGTCGGCTTTCTGATCAGCCTGCACGATCAGGTCGTTCGACCCTTGCAATCGATCGCCAACCTGCTGGCGGCAGTGCGCGAGGGAGACTTCTCCATTCGCGGGCGCCGGCAGGACGCCGGCGAAGTGCTGGGGACGGCGCTGACCGAGATCAACTTGCTGGGCGATACCCTGCGCGAACAGCGCCTCGGCGCGGTCGAGGCCAGCACGCTGCTGGCCAAGGTGATGTACGAGATTGACGTCGCCATCTTCGCCTTCGACGAAGACCAGCAGCTGCGCCTGATCAACCACGCCGGCGAGCAGTTGCTGGCGCGGAATTCGGGTCGTGTTGTCGGCCTGAGTGCCACCGAACTGGGAATGACCGCACTGCTGGAAGGCGACGGACGCCGCACACTGGAACTGACGTTCGCCGGCGCCCGTCAGTCCTGGGATCTGCGCCGCACAGAGTTTCGTCAGCAGGGACGGCCGCACCAGCTGGTCGTTCTGGCCAACGTGCAACGAGCGCTTCGCGACGAAGAACGGCAGGCCTGGCAGCGACTGGTGCGCGTGCTTGGCCATGAGATCAACAATTCGCTGGCGCCGATCCAATCGATCGCAGCCCACCTGCTGCAGGCGCTGCAGCGCCAGGCTCGCCGGCCTGATTGGGAAGAAGATCTCGCACGTGGCCTCACGGTCGTCGAGCGGCGCGCCGAAGGGTTGGGTCGATTCATGAAGGCGTACGCTCGGCTGGCGCGATTGCCGCCGCCCACAGTGGCACCAATCGATGTCGTCGATTGGCTGGGGCGGGCTTCAGCGTTGGATGCTCGTCTTGCCGTGGTGGTCAAATCGGGGCCGCCGCTGTTCCTCCGGGGTGACATCGATCAGCTGGACCAGCTGTTGATCAATCTGATCCGCAATGCCGTCGACGCAGCGCTGGAAACCGCGGGCGCCGTCAGCCTGACCTGGGCGCGTTCCGAAGGTTTTGTTGAGATCTTGATCGACGACGAGGGTCCCGGAATCACCGACGCCAGCAACCTGTTCGTCCCGTTTTTCACCACAAAACCGAACGGGTCGGGCATCGGACTGATTCTTGGCCGCCAGATCGCCGAGGCCCATCGCGGATCGTTGGACCTGCGAAATCGCCAAGACCGATCGGGCTGTCAAGCGGTTGTGCGGTTGCCGCTGTGAAATCCGCTTCCCTCCCAGGTCGGACCAGTTGTGACTGTGCAGAGTCTGACCAACTCAGACGTGTTCAAACGCAGGCACTGAGTTAAGGTCAGCAAATGCGCGCGACGCACGGACTGGCATCGAGACGCTTTCTTGTTTTGATGACGGTGACGGCAGCGCTGCTATCGGGTTGCAGCCAAGCGTCGCAGAACAGCGGCACGG
>JAXDMH010000428.1:0-3759 GCA_034666225.1 Myxococcales bacterium | reverse complement strand
CCCCACCACCGCTGCCCCCGATGACGTCTCCCCCCGAGCCGCCGCTGCCGGTCGAGTCACCGCCGCTGCCGCCGGGTGCGCCGCCACCGCCGCTGCCACTGGCGCCGCCAGTGCCGCCGCCGTCGGCGGAGGGCACCATGCCGCGGTTCGCGCACGCTCCGGGCAGAGCGAGGTAAAAAATAGCCAGCACCGGCAGGCGCACCGACCACCGTGGCATCCATGAACTGAAAGAACACACCGAAGAAAAATTTTTCATTCTGCTGCGCTGACGGGGGAAGGAAGGCGGAAGTCGAAAACGGACGACGAAAACGGACAGGGGAGGCGCCTTCAGCGGCGCATCATAGCGAAACATATGCTTAGTCGTAGTAGCCGTCCAGGTACCAACGCCCATCACGGCGGTCTTGATGCAGGCGGTAAAGGGCGCCGTCCGAGGCATGAACGTCCCAGTAGTCCTGTGAGAAATCTCCCCCTTCGCTGTCGGGCCGCCACCATTCGCCGCTGACCCGATAAGGTCCGGCGGCGATCAGGATGCGGGCGGTGGTTTCTTGGCCGCGCAGGGCGGCAGGGCCGTCGCGATCGATCAGGACTTCGATGGGCTGGGCCGGTCTGAAGCGACGGATGGTCAAGCCGGGACGCCCCCCCGGCGCCACAGAGCCGGCGGCGGAGCCCAGGGCCGATGCCCCGACCGGGAAAGGGGCGACTGTGACGGCCTCTTCGCGCCAGCTGTCTTGAATTTGCGGCGCGCCGACGTTGTCGGGGCCGATCAGCGCGGCCAGGCGGGCGATGGTGGCGGCCAGGCGATCGGGGGCCGGTCCGCTGGGGCGCAAAAAATCCAGCTGCCCCGCGCGCGCCCGCGCCGGCAGGGCGATGAGGCGAATGCCCACCACCGGCGCGTCCGGCGGTCGCCGCGTCAGATCCAACCGGGCCAGCTGCAGCAACGTCCCCGATTCGCGGGTGGGCGCGGCGATGGGGACGTCGCGTACGTCGATGCCGCGCGGGTCCAGCGTCAACCGCAGCGTCAGACCGGCGCAGGCCAGACTGCGACAGGCCAGGCGGGCCAGCGCGCGATCGATGAGGCCGCGCAACACGAAGGACAGCGGTTCCAGTTCAGCGATGGGGTAATCCAGCTCCACCGCCTCTTCCAGCGCATCGGCAGGCAGGTGCGGAACGAACGGTTCGTCGTCGATGCCGGCGGCCAGTCGACAGAGGCGGCCACCGACGGCTCCCAGACGCAAGGCCACCTCCGACGGGGGCAGGGCCGCCAGCGCGCCGGCGTTGGCCACGCCCCAGCGTCGCAGCGAGGTGCGCAGCGGTTCGTATCCGTCGCCGGGGTCGGGCCTGTCGTTATCACCCAACAAATTTTGCACCGGCAGCGGGGCCAGAAAGGCCCGCGCCCCGCCCGGCGGAATGACCGCCACCGTGCGGGCGCGAGTGGCCACGCGGGCGATCCCTTTCGACGGGGCGATGGCCACCCGGACGCCCAGGCCAACGTGGCGGGCGCGGGCGGCGATGGCCTGGGCGATGGCCTGGTCGCCTTCGGGATACAGGCGATCCAGATCGCCCACGTCGAAGAAGACGCGCCCCGGTTCGGCGTCGTCGATGCGCGAGGTGAACCCGTACGCCACGTCGGCCAGCGCTGCGCGCGCCGCTTCGATGTCGGCGGTGGTGGCGGCGAGAAGGCGCAAGGCCGGGGCGCTGGCGGCGGCCTGGGCGGCGGTCATGCCGCGACGAACGCCGGCGCGACGGGCTTCCTCGCTCATCTCCGTGACGCGCGGTTTTTTATCGCCGTCGGCAGCCAGCAGCGCCACCGTCCCCCCGCGCGCTTCGGGCGTTCGGCGCAGCACTGACTGCAAGGCTAGCTGGGGGACGAAAACACAAGCGAGACGCATGACGTTTCCTCTTCCCCCGGACCATGAAAGTCCCCCCCTCGATCGCGCTGCGCCGTGGTCTCCAGCGCCGCCAGCAGCGCCGGGGCGACAGCGGTGTCGGCCGCCGCGGGATGATGACGGTGGAATCGAACCCGCTCTGCACGCAAGGTGATGGCCGCCGCGGCGAAGGCGCCCACCGTGCGCCAGGGCGTGGCCACCAGGACCGCGGTCTGCTGGCGCTCGGCCGCGTGCTTGAGGCGATTCCAGGCCGCGCTGGGGATGCGCGAGCGTCCTTCCCCCAGATCCACGGCGACCAATCCGAAGCCGCCGGCGGCCACCACCAGGTCCGCCGCCTTCAGCACGTGTTCGGCGCCGCAGCGGATCCATAGAAGGCCGGGCAGGGCGACGCCGTTGTCAGCGGCGCAGCGCGGATCCAGCGCGCCGCCATTGTCGACCAGCGCGACCGTCTGACCGGCGGCGATGGCGCTGGCCAGTGACGCCTGCACGATGCTGGTCCGTCCCGAGGATCGCCGTCCGCACAATTCACTGAGCGCGCCACACGGCCACCCTCCGCCCAGAAGAGAATCAAGGGCCGGCAGGCCGGTGGCAGAGCGGGGACGTTTTTCGGCCAGACGGCTGGCCGATACCAGGTGCGCCGACAGGGCGGGATCCAGATTCAGCACTGCCTTGATCGCCACGAGGTGATCCTGGTACTAAACAGATGTTCAGGTCAACTGGGGCTTTCTAGAAAGGCTTTCCCTCACCCCGACCCTCTCCCCCGCTCCGCGCGGAAGAGGGGGAAAGAAGGGTCTTTTGTGCCTTTCGCGAGTGTTTTAGGGAGCCTGCAAGGGTCGATGTAATATCGTCGGCAATGCGAGCGTTACCGTTGTGCCGGGCGGGTGTGTTGGGGGGGACACTTTTTTTTACGGCGATTGCTATGGCCGCTCCGGCCACCTCCCCGGCAGCAGATGCAGCAGGCAAGACAGCAGCGGTGGCGCGGGGGCGGCAGCGGGTGGCGGTTGATCACCTGGATTTCGACGGCGGCGTGGTCGAGGCGGCGCGCGAGCTGTTCAGCCAGCGTCTGGTCGAGGGGCTGACCGCTGCCCAGTTCGAGGTGATGGCGGCGACTGAGGTAAACAAAACTTTGTCGCAAGGCGACGCTAGCCTGCTGCGCTGCCGTGAACCGGCCTGCTATCCCGCTGTCGCCGAGGCCCTGGCCGTCGGTTATCTGGTGGCCGGCAAAGTAGCGGTCAGCAGCAAGACGTATGACGTCACCCTGGAGCTGATCAACGGGCGCACCGGAAAGACCATCGGGACCAACCGTGAACATTGCGACATCTGCGGCGTGGAAGAGGCGGGCGAAAAGATGGGCCTGGCGGCGTCGGCCTTGCGGGCGCGCCTGGAAGCGCTGACCAAGATGCCGGCTCGTTTCATCATCCGGTCGCGCCCACCGGGAGCCGCGGCGACACTGGACGACAAGTCTGTCGGTCCCACCCCTTTGGATCGCGAGCTGGCGGGCGGGCCGCACAAGCTGACGCTGGTGGCGCCCGGCTTTGATCGCCTGGACCGCACGTTCATCGCCGTGAGCAGCGTGGACGAAAGTCTGGATCTCGAGCTGGTGCCGCTGCCGACCAAGTTCCCCTTTCGCGCCGCCGGCTGGGTCGGCGTCATCACCGGCGTGGCCCTGATCAGCGCCGGCATCTGGGCCATCAGCATCGACGGTCACGAGATCGCCTGCGCCGCCAATCAGCGCGACGTCTTCGGTCACTGCCCCAATGTCCGTGACAGCCGGATCTTGGGGTCGGCCTTGATCGGAACGGGCGCCGTGGCGGCGGCTGTCGGTGGTTTCTGGCTGTACCTGGGCAGCATGAGCGGGCACGCCGCCACCGAA
>JAXDMH010000427.1:0-7340 GCA_034666225.1 Myxococcales bacterium | reverse complement strand
GGCCCGAAGGCCGAGGCCCGATACAGCGCCCGCAACTGCGTCCGAAAGATGTCCTGGCGGTGCAGCGAGAACCGGATCGACCGCAGCCCCATGGCCGGGTTCGTGCTGCTGGGCAGCCGCACCGACGGCGGCATCTTGTCGCCGGCCAGATCCAGCGTGCGGAAGGTGACCGAGCGCCCGCCCACGTTCTTGACAGCCGCCAGGGCGTGGGAAAACTGCTCCTCTTCCGTGGGCAGCTCGGACCGCTCCAGGTACAAGAACTCCGTGCGGAAAAGACCGACCGAGCTGGCCCCCAGATCGACCGCGATGGGGATCTCCTCCAGCATCTCGATGTTGGCCGCCAGGTGCACCGGCGTGCCGTCCATGGTCTCCGACGGCTGATCGCGCATGGCGGCCAGGCGCTGGGCACGCCGGCGATGGACCACGGCGCGCTCCTTGTACTTGCGCAGCGCCTCCTCGTCGGGATCCAGAATCACCTCGCCGCGGTGACCGTCGACCACCACGGTCATGCCCGACCACACGCGGTGGGTCAGGCTTTCCACGCCGACGACGTACGGCAGCCCCAGCGCCCGGGCCACGATCGCGGTGTGCGACGTGCGCCCGCCGCCGTCGGTGCAGAATCCGGAGGTCTCGGCGCGCCCCAGCTGGGCGGCGTCAGCCGGCGACAGATCGTGGGCGATGGCGATGCTGCCCTTGGGCGCGTCCTCGGGCGACACCGATTCGACCATGCCCAGCAGGTTGCGCAGGAGGCGCTCGCCCACCATGGCGATGTCGCTGCGGCGATCGCGAAAATAAGGATCTTCGATGCGATCAAAGACCGCTTGAATCTGGTCCAGCGCGCGGCGCACCGACCACTCTGCCGACGTCTTGTCATCGCGGATCAACCGGCGCGCCTGTTCCACCAGGTGCACGTCGTTCAGCATCAGGCGATGTGCCTCCAGGATGCTGTACTGGTGGTGCTCGTCCCCTTCTCGCTCGGCGATCTGTTCCTGGATGCGCGCCAGCTGCGCGTCGGTCTGGGCCAGCGCCTCGTCAAACCGTTTCAGCTCGGCGTCAACGGATTCGGCGGCGATACGCCGCTCGTGAACCTCGACCCGACTGCCCAGCACGTGGGCCAGCCCGATGGCGATCCCGGGCGATGCGGCGACGCCGGTCAGCCTCTCCATGCACGGCTCCCGGCCTGGCTGCCGCGCGCGCGATTCACGGCTCGACGCCCTCGCCAAATCCAGAGGCCACCAGCTCGGCCAGCGCCGTCACCGCCGGCTCCGCGTCGTCGCCCACGCACACCACGGCCATCGTCACCCCGTGGGCCGCCACCAGGGTCAAAAGACCCATGATGCTCTTGCCGTTGGCCTCCTGTCCGTCTTTGACGACGCGAACCTCGGAACGATATTTGTTGGCCAGCTGGACGAATTTCACCGCGGCGCGCGCGTGCATCCCCAGGCGATTGCAGATCCGAACGTCTCGCGTCGCTTCCATGTTAGCGAGACTCTTCTTCGGCAAGCGCCACCTTGCCGGTTAGCTCTGATCCCAGACGGATCGATCGCCGGCCCACCTCGCGCAGAAGTTCGGCCATCTCGCCCGGGCGCAGCTCGCGCCGATCGATGGTGGCCAGCTTCAGCAGCATGGGGAGGTTGACCCCGCAGACGATCTCGGCCTGACGAGTCCCGTCCATCATGGCCAGGCAGGCCTGAAAAGGCGACGACCCGTGAATATCCACCAGCAGCAGAACGCCCAGTCCAGTGTCGACCTGATCGCAGGCGCGACCGACCCGACGCAAGATCGTGTCGAAGTCCTCGGCCATCGACACACCCACCGCCGTGGCCGCCGCCAGCTCGCCGACGATCCCCGCGGCCGCCGCCAGCAGACATTCGCCTGACCCACCGTGAGTCACCACCACTAACCCAACCGTCTCTTCTCTGGCCGTGGCCATGGTCCTCTCCAGTCTACAGTAAGTTTACGCAGCGGCGCTGGTCCGCTGGATGTCCCGATGTCGGATAGAGACCGGAATATCCGCTCCCAACCGCCGCCCCAGCTCATTGGCAATGGCCACCGAACGATGCCGGCCGCCGGTACAACCGATGGCCACCGTGGCGTAAGATTTTCCTTCGCGGGCGAACCCGCGCACCGACGTCTTCAGCAACGCCTCGGCCTTCTCCACGAAATCCCGCGTCTCAGGGTCGTCCAGGACGAACCGCTTGACCGCCTCGTCCTCGCCCGACATCGCCGACAGCTGCGGAACAAAAAACGGATTGGGCAAAAACCGAACGTCCAGGACGATGTCAGCTTCGGCCGGCAGGCCATGCTTGAAACCGAACGACAGCAGGGTCACCGCCAGGCCCCCTTCGGCCCGTCCGTACCGCTCCTGGATCAGCGCGCGCAAGATGTGCACGGTCAGCGCCCCGGTGTCGACCACGGCGTTGGCCTCCTGGCGCAACGCCAACAGCTGTTCACGCTCCGCCACCAGGCCGGCCCTGATGTCGGTGTCGGACAGGGGATGGCGGCGGCGGGTCTCCGAAAAACGCCGGATCAAGATCTCGTCGTTGGCTTCCAGATACAGAAACTCCAGCGTGTGCCCCGCGGCACGGATGCCGGCGAAGATCTTGGTCGCGTCCTGCAGGAACTCGCCGCCGCGCGCGTCGATGCCCAGCGCCGCCCGGTCGATCTCCTCGCGGGTGGCCAAAAGCTCGACGAACTTGGGTAGCAGCGGCAGCGGCAGATTGTCCGCGCAGTAGTAACCGAGGTCTTCCAGCGCCCGCAGCGCCGTCGATTTTCCCGCGCCCGACACCCCCGTCACCACCACCAGCTTCATTCCACGTCATCCCGCCAGCGGCGCTCGCGTGCATCGGCCAGGGCGCGATCCAGCCGCTCTTGAAATTCGCGCGCCGAATGGTGACCGCGCACCTGTAACAGCCGGTTGCGCGCCGCCACCTCGATCAGCGAGCTGACGTTACGTCCCGGGCTGACCGGGATGCGCAACAGCGGCACCGGCACCTCCAGAATCGGATAGACCATCTCGTCCAGACCCAACCGATCGTGGCTCTCGGTCTGGTCCCACTTCATCAGCTCCAGCACCAGCTCGATGCGCTTTTCGTCGCGCACGGCGGCCACGCCGAACATGTCCTTGATGTTGATGATGCCGAGGCCGCGCACCTCCATGTGGTGCTTGATCAGCTCCGACGCCCACCCCACCAGCACGTCGCCCGACGTGCGGCGCACCTCGACCAGATCGTCGGCCACCAGGCGGTGCCCGCGCATGATCAGATCCAGCGCCGCCTCCGATTTTCCGATCCCGCTCTTCCCCAGCAGCAGCACGCCCACGCCCAGGACGTCCAGCAGCACGGCGTGAATGCTGGCGGTGGGCGCCAGCTGCAGCTCCAGGTGCTTCTGGATGGCATCGATGGCCACCGACGAGACCACCGGCGTGCGCAGCAAGGGGACGCCCGAGCGATCGGCCACGTCCAGCAGAATGGCCGGCACGTCCAGTCCCTTGGTAACCACCACACAGGCGGGGTTCAAACCGACGAACCCTTCCACGGCGCGGCGTGCGTCCTCGTCGGACAGCGTCTGCAGGTACGAGATCTCGGTCGACCCCAGGACCTGCACGCGTTCGGGGTGAACCTGGCGAACGAAACCTGCCAGGGCCAGGCCCGGCTTCTGGATGCGGTGGATGGTGATCGGGCGCCCCAGCCCGGACTCACCCGCCAGCAGCACAAGCCTCAGTCCGGAGCTCTCATCTAGAAGCGACCGGACTGTCAGCATTCTGCCAAGATTCTATCTCAATACTTGGCGTCTTCCTCGGAAATGACCTGATACATGGCAGCGTCCGAAGGCGCGGCCAGTAATCTTTGGCGGAAGTCGGCGTCCCGGAACAGCCGCGACAGGCGGGCCAGCGCCTTGAGGTGCACCCCCGTCGAGCTGGCCGGCGCCACCAGCATGAAGATGAGGTGGGTCGGTTTGCCGTCGATCGACTCGAAGTCGATGCCGTCGACAGAACGCCCCAGCGCACCAACAAGCTGGCCAACGGCGTCCAGCTTGCCGTGGGGGATGGCGATCCCGTCGCCAATGGCCGTCGAGGCCAGCAGCTCGCGTTCTTCCAGGACCCGGCGCAGCGATTCAGCGTCGACCCCCGCCTGGTGCTTGGCCAGATGTGCCGACAGCTCAGCCAGCACACCCGCCTTGGTCCGGGCAGTCAGGTTGGCGACGATTCGTTCAGGCTTTAAGAAATCGATGACCTTCATCTGCAGCGCCTCCGGCGCCCGGTTGGTTCCCTACGAACCCGCTCCCGAACGACCGGTCTCGATAAGACCGTAATTTCCATCTTTGCGTCGGTAAAGGACCGAGATGCCGCCGTGGCTGGAGTCGGTGAAGACCAGCAGCTCGTCGCCCAGCAGGTTCATGTGCATCACGGCATCTTCGACCTTCATCGACCGGGTGGTGAACGTCTCGTCCTTGATGACCCGGAAACCACCCTTGGCCGCTGGCGCTGCCCCGGTCCCTTCGGGCACGACCGAGGGAGCCACCTTCGGTTCCATCTCTTCGACCGGGATGACCATCTCGCGCACGGACGCCGCTGGGCCGCCGTGCGGTTTATGGTCGCGAATCTTTTCCTTCCACTTGCGGACCTGGCGTTCGATCCGAGCCACCGCCAGATCGATCGACGAGTACATGTCCTCCGTCGTCTCCTTGGCGTTGATCAAGATCCCGTTCGGCAGGGTCAAGTTCATGTCGGCGACGTGGTGATATCCACGCTCGACCGAAAAGACCGCATGCGCCGAGATCGGGTCCTTGGTGAAGTACTTCCGGATCTTTTCCAGCTTCTCAAGCGCATAGTCGCGCACCGCTTGAGACGCGTCCATGTGACGAAACGTGGCTGAGAGCTGCATCGCGGACAGCTTTTACCCCATTTTTCCGACGCTGGACAGGAGATTGCAGTAACAACCTGCCGACATTCCCAGAACCAAATCCGGAACGCGATCCCCGTCGCCGTATTCCGCGGGAAGGTGACGCCCTCGGGCGGTCTCTAGTAGACCTGGCGCCGCTTGCTGCTCGACAGGATACGCAGTTGCTCGCGGTATTTGGCCACGGTTCGACGGGCGATCTCGATGTTCTGATCGCGCAGCAGCTCTACGATCTTCTGATCCGAATGGGGGTGCTTGGCGTTTTCCTGGCCGATGATCTGCTTGATCTTCAGCTTGACCGCCTCTGAAGCCAGGTCGTCGCCATCCGTGCGAGTGATCCCTGAATTGAAGAAATACTTCAATTCATAGATGCCCTGAGGCGTATGCACGTACTTGTTGGTCGTGACGCGTGACACGGTCGACTCGTGCATGCCGATGTCCTCGGCGACGTCGCGCAGAATCAGCGGCTTGAGGTGGGCGGTCCCCTTGTCGAAGAAGTCGCGCTGGAACTTCAGGATCGACTCGGTGACCCGCACGATCGTGCGCTGCCGCTGCTGGATCGATCGAATCAGCCACTGCGCGCTGCGCAGCTTCTCCTGGATGTACTCGCGCGCCTTTGATCCGCCGGCCAGCGCGGTGCGATAGAAGTCGGAGATCTTCAGCTTGGGCAGGCCGTCGTCGTTGGCCACCACGAAGTACTTCTCGCCGACCTTGTGGATATAGACGTCGGGCGTGATGTAGGTGGGCTCTTCGGACGTGTACTGGCGCCCCGGTTTTGGATCGAAGGTCTGCACCACCTTGGCGGCTTCGTAAATCTCCTCCACCGGCTGCTGCAGATCCTTGGCGATGGCCCCGTAGTTCTTCTTTTCCAGGTTGGGCAGATGGCGCTGAATGATTCCCACCACCACGTCGTCGTCAGCGCCGATGTGGCGCGCCTGGATCATCAGGCACTCCTCCAGCGAACGGGCCGCCACACCGACCGGATCGAACTCCTGGATGCGGCGCAAGACCGATTCCGCCATCTCGGCGACGATGCCGGCCTCTTCGGCCAGATCGGTCAGCGATTCCTCCAGGTATCCATCGGGGTTGATGTTCCCGATGATCAACATCGCGATGCCGTCTTCCTGCAGGGTAAAGTGCGACAGCTTCAGCTGCCATTCCAGGTGGTCGAACAGCGACGTCCCGCGCGTCAGCGTTGATTCCAGCGAAGGGAGGTCTTCGTTGTTCGACTTGTAGGACGGCATGGGCGCCGCTTGCGCCTGGTTGTCCAGGTACGTCTCCCAGTCGAAATCGGCGACGGCCTCGCCAGAGCGGGTGTCGGCTTTGACCTCGGCCGTCGAGTCGACCTTCTCTTGCGGGATCTCCATCATCGGCATCTCGGTCTCGCCGACCCGCTCGACATCGCTGGCAATCGCTTCGGTGGGCGCCTCTGCTTCAGGACTCTTGGCCTGCTCGTTCGCCGATTCGACCGAATCCTCCAGGATAGGATTCTCCAGCATCTCATCCCGCACCATGTCGACCAGCTCCATCCGAGAGAGCTGCAGCAGCTTGATGGCCTGTTGCAGCTGGGGCGTCATGACCAGCTGCTGCGAAAGCTTCAGGTGCTGCTTGATTTCAATCGACATCGAGGTCCCCTCTTGGATGCGCCGAGCGGACCTTATTTCTAACACCTCCGGGACAGCGGGGTAAAGGGACAAGGCGCTGGTGGTACATGTATTGCAGACACCTCCCTGAAACGCATAACAATGCGTTTTAAATTGGCAATATCAGGGAGTGTCGACGGCGGGCTGCGGCGCGACCGCCCTTTGGCGCCGCGATTCACCCAGCCGGGCATTCAGTGCCGCGGCGATGAACGACTGAAACAGCGGGTGGGGCGCCTGGGGACGGGACTTGAACTCGGGGTGAAACTGGCAGCCGACAAAGTAGGGATGCCCGGGCAGCTCGATCATCTCGACCAGGCGGCGATCGGGCGACGCTCCCGAAATCAGCATGCCGTGGCCGGTCAGCGCCTCGCGATAGTCGTTGTTGACCTCGTACCGGTGGCGGTGCCGTTCCACGATCTCGCCCGCGCCGTACGCTGCCGCCGCCCGCGACCCCGGCGTCAGCACGCAAGGATAAGCGCCCAGACGCATGGTGGCGCCCTTCTCCGTGACCTGGCGCTGCTCGGGAAGAAAATCGACGACGGGATAAGGCGCGGCCTGATCGAACTCGGTCGAGTTGGCGCCCTTCAGCCCGGCCACGTTGCGCGCAAACTCAATGACCGCGACCTGCATGCCCAGGCAGATGCCAAAGAACGGCACGCGCTCTTCGCGGGCGTAACGAACCGCCGCCACCTTGCCCTCGATACCGCGGCTGCCGAACCCGGGCGCCACCAGGATGCCGTCCATCTCGCTGAGCAGGGCGGCCGCTCCGCGCTTTTCGATCTCCTCGGAATCGATA
>JAXDMH010000426.1:0-6219 GCA_034666225.1 Myxococcales bacterium | reverse complement strand
CGTGAATAAGCGTGGTCATCATCCGCGCCCCGGAACACCCCAGCGGATGGCCAATCGCAATCGCGCCGCCGTTCACGTTGACCCGCGCCGGATCCAGTTCCAGATCTCTGATGCAGGGCAACGCCTGGGCGGCGAACGCCTCGTTCAGCTCGATCAGATCCAGCTCCGCCGCGCGCAGACCGGCCCGTTCCAGCGCCCGTCGCGACGCCGGGATCGGCCCCAGGCCCATGTGCTTGGGCAGAACCCCGGCCAGCCCGGTCGACACCAACCGGGCCAGCGGGGCCCGACCGCCCAGCCGGCGCAGCCCCTCGGCCGACGCCAGCAGCAGCGCCGCCGCGCCGTCGTTGATCCCCGACGCATTGCCGGCGGTGACGGTTCCCCCTTCTTTCCGGAACACCGGGCGCAACGCTGCCAGCGAGGCGGCCGTGGTTTCCGGTCGCGGGTGCTCGTCGACGGCGACGATCCGCGGGGGATCTTTGCTGCGCGCGCCGGCGATCTCGACGACGCACAGCTCGTCGCTGAAGCGTCCCGCCGCCTGGGCCGCCGCCCAGCGCTGCTGGCTTTGCAGCGCGAACGCATCCTGGGCGGCGCGCGAAACGCCGTGCAGCTCGGCCACCAGCTCGGCGGTCTCGCCCATGGAATGCGTGCCGTACAGCGCCTCCATCCTGGGGTTGACGAATCGCCAGCCAAGCGTGCTGTCGTGCAGGGTGACGTCGCCGCGCGGAAAACCGTCGCGCGGCTTGGCCATGACCAGCGGCGCCCGCGACATCGATTCGACGCCGCCCGCGATCAAAAGGTCGGCATCACCCACCGCCACCGCCCGCGCGCCGTCGTTGACCGCCATCAGCCCCGACCCGCACAGCCGGTTGACCGTCCCCCCCGGCACCGACGGAGGCAGCCCGGCCAGAAGCAGGCTCATCCGGGACACGTTGCGGTTGTCTTCGCCCGCTTGATTCGCGCACCCCATCAGCACGTCGTCGATGGCCACCGGATCGGCGCCGGTCCGCCGAACCAGTTCGCGGATCACCAGCGCCGCCAGATCGTCGGGCCGCACGTCGGCCAGGGCGCCGCCATAGCGGCCGATGGGCGTGCGAACCGCATCGACCAGGAAGACCTCGCGGGATGCTTTGTGCATTCCGCCTTCAATGTACGGGACGCCGGCGGTCCTTGCACCATCCGGCAGCGCAGGACCGACGCGGCGCCGCGCCGGACGCCCGCGTCGGACTCCCTTGAGGCCCGCCTTGGCGCCCGCCTTGACTTGGGGGGCCGACCGCCTATTCTCCTGCCCGCCATGGCGGACGAAACCAAGACGACGAAGGCAAGCAAGACCCCCAAAGCGGCCAAAGCGCCCAAGGCGAAAAAAGCCGATAGCGCCGAAACGGCCGCTGCGGCAGCCACCGACGCGCCTGCCGGCGAACCCTGCCGGGTCGAAAAGTGCAAGCAGGCTGTGCGAGCCAAGGGCTACTGCCGCAAGCACTTCATCGGTTGGCGCCGCGGCGCCGTCGGCAACAAGCATCGTTACAAGGTCTGCAGCAAGGAAGGTTGCCGCAAGCCGCGCACGCTGGGCGGCCTTTGCGATGAGCACGGGGGCAAGGCCGCCGGCGCGCCCGCCGAGGCTACCGGTTAACCCAGCGGCCGCGTCCCTTCGACCCGTCGCCGTCTGCTAGCGAGCGGGCGCCCGGCGTCGTCGAGCCTCCGGCCGCCGCACAGGAAGCAGCGTCAATTGCAGAAGATCGTCATTCGCGGCGGGGTCCGGCTGTCCGGCGAGGTGCGCGTCTCGGGCGCCAAGAACGCCGCCCTTCCGATCCTGGCGTCCGCCCTGCTGGCCCAGGGGCGGTCGATCTATCGCAACGTTCCCGCGCTGGGCGACGTGCGCACCATGGGCCGGCTGCTGGAAAATCTGGGCGCCGAGGTCACCAGCAAGGTGGGCGGCCTGACCTGGGTCGATGCCACCGGCGTCGGCAAGGACGGCGATCTGGAAGCGCCCTACGAGCTGGTCAAGACCATGCGCGCGTCGGTGCTGGTGCTGGGTCCGCTGGTGGCGCGGTACGGACGGGCCCGGGTCTCGCTGCCCGGCGGCTGCGCCATCGGCGCCCGCCCCATTGACCAGCACCTGAAGGGTCTGGCCGCCATGGGCGCCAAGATCGAACTTTCGCACGGGTACGTCACGGCGCGGGCCCGACGGTTGCGCGGCGCCACCATCGTCTTTGATCTGGTCACCGTCACCGGCACCGAAAATCTGATGATGGCGGCGGCGCTGGCCCGGGGCCGCACCACGCTGGAGAACGCCGCCCGCGAGCCTGAAGTGGAAGAGCTGGCCCGCGTCCTCAACAAGATGGGCGCCAAGATCAACGGCGCCGGCACGTCGCTGATCACCGTCGAGGGCGTCGACGAGCTGCACCCCATCGAGCACTCGGTGATCCCCGACCGCATCGAAGCCGGCACGCTGCTGGTGGCGGCGGCCATCACCCGCGGCAACGTGCTGGTGCGCGACTGCCTGCCCGAACACCTCGAAGCCGTGCTGGCCAAGCTGCGCGCCGCCGGGGCCGAGGTCAGCGCCGACGGCGACGGCATCCGCGTGCGCGGCAAAAGCGACCTGCGCGCCGCCGACATCGCCACCCAGCCGTTCCCGGGATTTCCCACCGACATGCAGGCCCAGTTCATGGTGCTGATGACCCGGGCCCGCGGCCAGTCGGTCCTGACCGAGACCATCTTCGAGAACCGCTTCATGCACGTGCCGGAGCTGCAGCGCATGGGCGCCGATATCGTCGTCGACGGGCGCACCGCCATCGTGCGCGGCGGCACCCGCCTGACCGGCGCCACCGTGATGGCCACCGACCTGCGCGCATCGGCGTCGCTGGTCCTGGCCGGCCTCATCGCCGACGGTACGACCGAGATCCTGCGCATCTATCACCTGGACCGCGGCTATGACCGTCTGGACAAGAAGCTGCGCGCGCTGGGCGCCGACATCCGGCGCGCCAAGGGAACGCTGTGAAGCCGCCACGGAAAAAGAACATCGACGACGCCGCGTGGAGGGTCCGGGAACCCTTCGAGGGTTCCCGGTTTGATCGCCCGCTGACCATCGCCATGCCGCGCGGACGGATCATGGAAGAAGCGATGGTGCTGTTTGCGCGGGCGGGCCTGGACCTGAGCGCCGCCGACAAGGCGCACGCCGGTCGTCGCCTGATCATCCCCATCCCCGAGCTGGGGCTGCGCATCCTCATCGTCCGCGACACCGACGTGCCGGCCTACGTGGAACACGGCGCCGCCGACGTGGGCATCGCCGGTCGCGACGTCCTGGCCGAACAGGATCGCGATCTCTATGAACCGCTGGACCTGGGCATCGGGCGCTGCCGCATGGTGGTGGCCGAACCAGAGTCACGCCCCGTCGACGAATCGGCGCACGTGCACCTGCGCTATGCCACCAAGTTCCCCGAGATCACCCGCCGCCACCTGCAGGCGCGCGGCACCGTCGCCGAGATCATCAAGCTGTACGGCTCGATCGAGATCGCGCCGCTGGTGGGCCTGGCCGATCGCATCGTCGATCTGGTGTCGTCGGGCGAGACGCTGCGCCAGCATCACCTGCGTGAGGTGGAGACCATCCTGCCGATCAGCGCGCGCCTCTGCATCGGGCGCGCGGCGGCCAAGCTGTACGCCGATCGCATCGACGAGCTGGTGGCTCGCTTGCGAGCGGCGGTGCGCGACGGCGAGCCGTGACCGCACCGGGGCGGTTGTAGAGACAGCGGGGGGCGGTGGGACGTGAGGTGGGGCTCCATTCGCTTCGTCGCGGGGGCGGGAGCTCCTAGCAGCTCCCCCCGCTGCTACGCCGCGACGTCGAGCGCGCGCAGATCCGGGCGGCGAACCTCGCTGGCCAGGCCCAGTTTTTCCAGGAGCAGGATCGTGTACCAGCCGACGTCGAGCTGCGCGCTGGTGAATCCCAGGCGCGCTGAACCCGGCCGGTCGTGGTGGTTCTGGTGCCAGTTTTCGCCCTGGAAACCGTGCATCAGCGACAGCCAGACCACGTTCTTGGCCGTCGGTTCTTCCAGCGACGCCGTCGGGCGCATGTGGCAGATGCTGTTGACGAAGCACTGCGCGTGCAGCGCCCACACCAGACGGATGGGGCCGATCCACAGGAACGCCGCCAGGCCAAACGGCAGCGCGCCCAGCAGCGACAGCGCCAGGATCGGGATCTGCACGCGGGCCCAGATGCGATAGCTGGGCGTGTCCAGCTCGCGGCAGTACTTGGAGATGGGCGGCGAGCCGGCTTGCCACAGCCAGCGCAGATGCGACCACCAGAAACCGCCCACGCGCGGGCTGGAGATGTCTTCGGGCGTATCCGATTTCGCGTGGTGCAGGCGGTGATACGCCGACCAGCTCAGCGGCGAACCCGATCCGTTCACCATGGCAAAGAACGTCAGCACCTGGCGCACCACCGGGTGCAACTTGACCGACTTGTGCGCGATCGCCCGGTGATAGCAAACCGTGGTTCCCAGGCCGCCCAGAAAATGCAGCCCGTACGCCACGGCAACGATCGGCCATCCCGGCAGCGGCGTCAGGATCAGCCCCAGCAGCGCACCGACGTGAATGACGATCATCCAGGCGAACGTCGGCCCGTCGCCGGTGGTGGGCCGCCACCAGGGGCGGGTCCAGGGGCGCAGCTTGGACATCTCGACGGCGTCCAGCAATGGCAGCTTGCCGCGCACGTCCAGCGCCGGCGTCGCGCTGAGAGGACTGTTCGACATCCTGATGGCGGGCTTGCTCATGCGCTGGTTCCCTCCGACGTGGGCGCCGGCCGCATCCCGGCGTCACGCAACAGCGCGCGGTCGGCCTCGACGTCGGGGTTGCCGGTGGTCAGAAGTTTTTCGCCGTAGAAAACCGAATTCGCGCCAGCGAGAAAACAGAGCACCTGCGCCTCGCGCGACATCTGCAGACGCCCCGCCGACAGCCGCACCTTGGCCTTCGGCATCAGGATGCGGGCGGTGGCAATCATGCGCACGAACTCGATGGTGTCGACGGGCGGCCGGTCCGCCAGCGGCGTTCCCGGCGACGGCACCAGCGCGTTGACTGGCACGCTCTCCGGATGCGGATCCAGATTGGCCAGCGTCATCAGCATCGCGCAGCGGTCGTCCAGCGATTCGCCCATGCCGATGATGCCGCCCGAACACACGGTGATGCCGGCGCGCCGTACGTTGTCCAGCGTCCGCAGCCGATCATCGTACGTTCGCGTGCTGATGATCGATCCGTAAAACGCCCGCGACGTGTCCAGGTTGTGGTTGTAGGCGGTCAGTCCCGCCTCGGCCAGCTTGGCCGCCTGATCGCCCGTCAACATCCCCAGCGTGCAGCAAGCCTCCATGCCCAGCCCGCGCACACCGCGCACCATCTGCAACACCTGATCGAACGCCGGCCCATCTTTGACCTCGCGCCAGGCCGCGCCCATGCAGAATCGCGAAGCGCCCGCCTGCTTGGCTCGCGTCGCCGCGTCCATCACCTCGGGCACCGTCATCAGGCGCTCCGGATCGACCGCGGTGTCATAGCGCGACGACTGCGGACAGTACGAACAGTCCTCCGGGCAGCCGCCCGTCTTCACCGACAGCAGAGAACAGAGCTGCACCTCGTCGGGGCGGTGGTGTTCGCGGTGCACGGTCTGCGCGCGCAGCATCAGCTCGGGCAGCGGCGAATCATGAACGGCGCGCACCTCGGCCAGCGTGAAATCGTGCCTTATCAAGAGGGTCCCTGCGGCAATTGACCGACCAAAACGAGCGTCCTTGTAGCACGTTTCAGCTCGCTGCGCTCGCTGCGTGAAAGGGGCCTGCTGGCCCCTCTCACGGGCTCTCCCCGGCGCTTCTCGCAAGGTTGGCCGCGCGGGCATAGCCCGCGCTCCCGTCGATAAACTCGCTCCCTACGGTCGTTCCGGCGCCCCAAGACAACAGGTGAGCGCAGCGCAGCTTTGCTGCGCGTCAGATCAATCAGCCGGCGCAGATGGGTGGGCGGTCGCGGCAGGTGCCGTCTTGGCAGGTTCCGCTGGCGCATTGTTCTTCGCTGGAGCAGGGCGCGCCTTCGGGGCGTCGCGAGATGCATTTTCCCGTTGCGTGCGGGAGGGCGTCGCAGAAGAGGCCAGGGGCGCAGTCCCAGCTGCCGGCGCAAATTGCCCCCACCGTCTGCAGCCCTCGCACAGCCGCGGCGCAGTCGGCGCCGGCGGTATCCGTTCGCGTGACGTCA
>JAXDMH010000425.1:0-2835 GCA_034666225.1 Myxococcales bacterium | reverse complement strand
ACCGCCTCCGTGCCGGGCGACGGCCGGGGCCCGCCGGGCGCGCTGGACGGCAACCTGACCACCCGCTGGGACACCAAGCGCCTGCAGGACGGGACGGACTTTTTTCAGGTCGATTTCGGCGGTCCGGTCAGCCTGACCAACATCACCCTCAACAACACGCAGGCCTTCCCCGCCGATTATCCGGGCGCCTACGAGGTCTACGGATCCATCGACGGCGTCATCTTCGACGTCACGCCGTTTGCCAGTGGCGCCGGCGTCATCAACGCGACGGTCATCGATTTTCCGAAGCGGACGATGCGCGCGGTGAAGGTCAAGCAGGTCGGCATCGCCAACAACATCCACTGGTGGGGGATCGGCGAATTCCAGGCCACCTGCGCGATGTGATGGGCCGCGGCCGCAGAGCAGCGCAAAAACAACGGCCCGGGCGCAACCAGCGCTGCAATAGTAACGCGAGCGCGCCAAACGGCTCATTCAACGAAACCAGGTGAACTGACGAGCCAATCACCGTGGGGCGGGTACTTACCCGGTGATGGGATGCTCCGACCGACCGCGTCCACCGCGTGGCTTCGTTGGTTTCCTGGTGGTCGCCGCCGTCGCCGCTGCAAGTGGCCTTGGCTGCTCGGGCCAGATAGGGACCCCGCCGGGCAAGATCGACCCGCAAGGTTCGGGCAGCGGCGGCAGCGGTGGCACCACCGGCACCGGCGTCACGCCGGGCCCGTGCGCCGCTGACACCGGCTTTGCGCCGCCGCGGCTGTGGCGCCTCAACGACCAGCAGTACCAGAACGTCGTGCACGACGTCTTTGGCGCCGGCATCACCGCCCCCCGGGACGTCAGCGAAGCCATCTCTGCCGGGTCCGAGGATCTGAGGCGCGCCGAGAGCTTGACCATCGGCAACGACATGATCGCCAGCAACTTCATGAACTCGGCGCACACCACGGCGGTCAGCGCGGTGAAGGATCTGACGGCGCTGCTTTCCTGTGCTGCGCCCGATGCGACGTGCGTGGAGAAGTTCATCAGGACCAAGGTGGCGCGAGCGTTCCGGCGCCCGATCACCGACGGCGAAGTGCAGGACATGCTGGCGCTGTACCAGCTGGGCGCCGCCGGCGCCGACGGCGGTCCTGCGGAAGGCGCGCGCGTCCTGATGGAATACGTGCTGCAGGCGCCGGCCTTCCTGTGGCGCAGCGAGTTCGGTGGCGTCAGCGGCAACAAGCCCGCGCCGTCGGGCGCGGCGCAGCCTCTGGATCCCTACGAACTGGCCGGCGCGATCGCCTTTCTTTTTCTGGATTCGGCGCCCGACGACGCCCTTTGGGCCAAGGCTGCCGCCGGCACGCTGACCGGTACGTCCGTCCTGGCCGGCGAGGTTGATCGCCTGATGGCGCTGCCCGCGGTCAAGGCCAACATGGCCAAGCAGGTGGGCAGCTGGCTGGCCATCCGGAAGACAGCCGCCACCGTCAAGGACCCCACGCTTTTCCCCGAATTCACCGAATCGGTGAAGAACGCCCTGACGGACAGCGCGCAGCTGTTCCTGCAGGACGTCGTCGTGGGCGGCAAGCTGACCGATCTGATCACGTCGCGAAAGATGTTCTTGAATCAAGAGCTGGCAGGCGTCTACGGCGTCAGCGGCGTGACCGGTCCGTCGCTGATGCCGGTCGAGGTCAATCTCAGCGAGCGCAGCGGCGGCATCCTGACCCAGCCGGCGCTGCTGGCGGCCAACTCGCGCGTGAACCGGGGCGATCCCATTCACCGCGGGCTGTTCATCTATACGTCCATGGTCTGCGCGACGATGCTGCCGGACCCGCCCTCCAACGCCACGTCGGTGGATCAAGCACTGCCGGCCACCGCCACCGAGCGAGAGCGCGCCAACTTTCGCGCCTCGCGCGCCGACTGCGCGGTCTGCCACGTTCACTTCGACCCGCTGGGGCTGCTGACCGAACGTTACGATCCCATCGGGCGCTATCACGAAAAGGACGCTTCCGGACAGGCCATCGATCAATCGTCGACGATCAGCCTGGGCACCAACCTGGACGGACCGGCCAATGGGATCGGCGATCTGATCACCCGCCTTCAGTCGTCGCGTCAGTTTCCTGATTGCGCCGCCGGCAAGCTGGCGGCCATCGCGGTGGGGCGAACCCTGCGCGACGAGAACGCCTGCGCGCTGCAAAAGGTGCAGGACGACTTTGCGAAGACGGGATCGTTCACCGGGTTGTTCCGGGCCATCGCCACCTCGCCCGCCTTCACCACGCGCGACGGGAAACTTCAGTAGGGGAATGCGACATCCATGAGCAGCATCCACTCGAAAATTCGCCGCCGGACCTTCATCGGGGGAGGGGTCAGCGCCGGCCTGGCCTCGATGTTCTTGCGCCCGCTGGAGGCGGCGGCGGCGAACGGTCCGCCCACGCGGTTTCTGCTGATCCATCGCCCGGTGGGGACCATTCCTGACCAGTTCTTCCCGCCGGCGGGCGGTAGCGAGACCGACTTTCAACTTGGGCCGATCATGAAGCCGCTGGAGCCGTTCAAGGCCGACACGCTGATCTTCGACAACGTGACCGCGCCGCGGAATCCCAGCTGGCAGGGTGACCGGCACGGCGCCGGCCTGATCTCCATGATCACCGGCAGCCGCGCCATCAGCGACGGCGAGCCCCTGAACGGCGACGACCAGTACCACCACATCACCGCCGCCTCGCCGTCGATCGATCGAAAGCTTCTCACTGAGTCGCCGCGTCTACAGGGCTCGCCGGTGGGCGACATCCATCTGGGGGCCTACCGTGACTCGGTTCAGGGCGGACGCATCTATCCCGAGGGGGGCGCGGCCAACTGGCGGCCGCTGTCGTACGC
>JAXDMH010000424.1:0-8222 GCA_034666225.1 Myxococcales bacterium | reverse complement strand
GGCGCCAGATCATCGTGCCCCGACCTAGACCGCGTTTCCGCGCAGCGATTCATTGCCTTGTGTCAGCGAGCGGGGGGGCGCATGGTTTGCACGCTTGGGCGTGGCGGTGGCTCTGAGGGCGCCTGCGCCGTCGGAGCGCAACGGAGGGTACGCATGGACGATCCCCTGATCTGGCACCGGCTGCAGTTCGCCTTCACCATCATCTACCACTATCTCTTTCCGCAGCTGACCATGGGATTGGCTCTGCTGATCGCGCTGCTGAAATGGCGCGCTTTGCGAAGCGGCAATCCGATGTACAACGACGCCGCCCGGTTCTGGATCCGGATTTTCGGTATCAACTTTGCCGTCGGGGTGGTCACGGGAATTCCCATGGAGTTCCAGTTCGGGACCAACTGGGCGCGGTTCACGACGTACAGCGGTGGTGTGGTCGGCCATACGCTGGGGATGGAAGGAATGTTCGCCTTTTTTCTGGAGAGCAGCTTCCTGGGTCTCGTCATCTGGGGGGAGAAGCGGCTGTCTCCCCGGGCCCACCTGGGCGCGGCGCTGGCGCTCTGGATAGGCTCCTGGCTCAGCGGCTACTTCATCGTGGCGACCAACGGGTTCATGCAACATCCGGTGGGGCACGTGGTCGGTTCCAATGGGACCTTGCAGCTGGAGAGCTTCTGGACCTTCCTGCTCAATCCCTGGTCGCTGGCCGCCTACGCGCACACCATGGTGGCCGCGGTGGTGACCGCCTCTTTCGTGATGACCGCGCTGGGCGCCTACTGGACCTTGGGAGGTGTTCACCAGGAGCAAGGGCGGCTGAATCTTCGTTGGGGGTGCACCGCCGGGTTGGTGGCCAGCGTGCTGGTCGCCTTTCCCACCGGCGATCATCAAGCCAAGCTGGTGGCGCGCCATCAGCCGGTGGCCCTGGCGGCCATGGAAGGTCGGTTCGAGAGCGGCCCGCGTGCCGAGATCAACTTGATCGGTCAACCCGACGTCCAGGCAAAGCGCCTCGACAACCCCCTCCGCGTTCCGGCTGTGCTCAGCATCTTGGCCTTTGGCTACGTCAGCGCGGACGTGCGGGGCCTGGACGCATTTCCGCGGGACCAGTGGCCAACCAGCATCGAGCTCCTTTTCTACAGCTTCCACATCATGGCCGGTCTGGGGACGCTCTTCATCGCCTTGATGGCTCTCGCGGTCTTGCAGGATCGACGCGGGAAACTCCCCGGCAATCGCGGTCTCCTCTGGACGCTGATGCTGGCCTTCCCGTTCCCTTACATCGCCACCACCATGGGCTGGATGACCGCCGAGCTGGGACGCCAGCCCTGGCTCGTCTGGGGGTTGATGCGAACCAGGGACGGCAGCAGCGCCACCGTTCACAGCGGCTCGGCGGCGTTCACGCTGATCGGGTTTTGCGGCCTGTATTTCGTCCTCGGGTTGCTGTTTGTCTTTCTGGTCGGTCGTGAGGTCAGTCATGGCCCTCGCGGCGCCCACGATGTCCACGCCGCCCCCTCCCCATCCTGACTGGAGACGATCATGGAGATGCTCTGGTTCTGGATGGTGTCTGTGATGGTGGCCATTTACGTGGTGATGGATGGCTTCGACTTCGGCGCCGGCGCCTTGCATCTGATCGTGGCCAAGACCGATTCCGAACGCCGGACCGTGCTGGCGGCCATCGGTCCGTTCTGGGACGGCAACGAAGTCTGGCTGCTGGCGGCGGGCGGATCGCTTTTCCTGTCTTTCCCGCGCGTGCTGGGCGCGGGGTTCTCGGGTTTCTACCTGGCCATGTTCCTGGTGTTGTGGACCCTCATCCTGCGTGGATGCAGCGTCGAATTTCGCAGCCACATCACAGGCCCACTTTGGCGTGCTTTCTGGGACGTCACCTTCAGTGTGGCCAGCCTCTTGATGCCCGTGTTGCTGGGCGCAGCTCTCGGGAACGTGCTGCGTGGTGTTCCGATCACGGCGGCCGGCACCTTCGAGCTACCCCTGTTCACGAACTTCGGGATCTCTGACCCCGTCGGGCTGCTGGACTGGTACACGGTGCTGGTCGGCGTCTTCGCACTCGCCACGCTCACCGCTCACGGCGCGCTTTTCTTGTCCTGGAAGGCGGATGGCCCCGTCGGCGAGCGCAGCGCCGCCCTGGCCCCCAAGCTCTGGGTCCTGGTGGGCGGACTCTGGGTCGTGGTCGCCATCGCAACCCACCAGGTGAATCCGGGGCTCTTCGGCGCGGTTCCGGGGCGGCCACTGGCCCTGTTTTTCACGGGCGTTTTCTTGGCGGGGGCGGCCTCGGTGGCGGTGGGCCTGGCGCGCCGCCGTCCTTTCCTGTCGTTCCTGGGCAGCGGCGCTGTCATCCTCGGGCTGCTGGCGGCCAGCGCCGCCAGCGTCTGGCCCGTGATGTTGCCGTCCACGTTGAACCCGGCCTGGAGCCTCACCGCGCTGAACAGCGCCTCCGGAACCTCCACGCTGCAAAAAGGCCTGGGCTGGTGGCTGCTGGGCTTCCCCATCGCGGTCGGCTACGTCCTCTTCCTGTTCCGGATCCACCGGGGGCGTGTGCGGTCGGCGCTGGACGGCGAGGGATACTAAGTACGGTCAGAGCGCGGTCAGGCGATCAGGCGCCGCTGCCTGACATCGCTGCGCGGATCGCGCTACCATGCGGCATGCCGAGCGCGGTCGAGATCGCCGTCGACACGTACATCCGCATGTGGAGCGAGCGCGATCCTGCGGTCCGCGCCACCATGCTCGAGGCCTGCTTTGCCGTCGACGGTCGCATGGTCACACGCAGCCGCGAGATCCGGGGCCGCGGCGCGTTCGCCCATCTGATGACCAAGATACTCGCGGATCCGCAGGTCCTGAACATTCGGGCGATCAGCGCGATCGACGCGAGCGGCACCACGTTCCGATTTCGCTCGGTCCTCGAACGCCGCGACGGAACGATCCTTGAGAACTTCGATGCGGGCGAGATTGACGCCACCGGGCGGATCTCGCTCATTCTGGCATTCGCCGGCCCGCTGGCGGGACAGTGAGGCCGTTGCGCGATTCTCTAGTGCGGCGACACGCGGGTACCTGACTGCCAGAACTCGCTTCTTCGCGACAGTAACGGCCCTGTGGGTTAGCCGGCGGGAAATTCAGCGTCCAGGCCGCGGAACATTCGTGGCAACATCCGTTCATGGCCCACTCGTCCACGGTCCCGGCGGCGGTTCGACGCGCTGACTTCTTGATGACGCTGGCGTACGCGACCGACCTGGCCACAGGGCACTCGCGAGATTTTGCGTTGCGATCGTGCGTGCTGGCGATGCGGATGGTCGACGGGGCGCGCTTTGACGACAACACCCGTCGCGCTGTCTACCATCAGGCGCTGCTTCGCTATATCGGATGCAACGCCGACTCCCACCTGCTGGCGGCGGCCTGGGGCGATGAGATCGCTCTTCGCCAGGATCTTCAGCGCGTCGACTTCGGCGACAGGGCGGCCTTCGTCGAGGTCTTCGTCCGCGCCATCACCCGCACCTTCGCGGAGGCGTCGCCTGCGGAGCTGGCCAAGGCCGTCGAGCGCGGTCTGGCCGAGGCGGCGCAGGTGAACATCCCCATCCTGTCGGGACATTGCGAGGTGGCGCAGCGGATCGCGGAGCGGCTCGGCCTTCCGGAAGATATCCGCGAAAGTCTCGGCCAGATCTACGAGCGCTGGGACGGACGCGGAATGCCACGGGGACTGTCCGGGAACGCGGTGACGTTTCCTGTCCGGCTGGTCACGCTGGCGCAGTATGCCATCGCCCTGCACGAGGCCCACGGCTTCGAAGGCATGAAAGCGATGATCGCCCAGCGCGCCGGCGGCGCCTACGAACCAGAGCTGGCCCAGTTATTTATCGCGGATGCGGAACGATTCTTCGTTGGGCTGGACGGGCCCGTCGACCGCGAGACCATCCTGGCGCTGGAACCCACGCCCCACGCCATGCTGGACGAGCAGGCTTGCGAGGAAGCCTATCTGGCCATCGCGGATTTCATCGACATGAGGATGCCGTTCACGTTCGGGCATTCGCGCGCCGTGGCGTCTCTGGCCGAGGCAGCCGGCAAGCGCATGGGGCTTCCCGCCTCCGATATTCGCGATATCCGCTGGGCGGCCTACACCCACGACATCGGCGAGCTGACGGTGCCGGTCGCAACCTGGATGCGGGCCGGCTCGCTGACAGAGCGTGAGACCGACGCCGCACGGCTTCACCCGTACCATGGCGAGCGCGCGCTGGCGTCGCTGGGCGGTGACGGCAAGGTCGTCGCCGCGCTGGTGCAGCGCCATCACGAACACCTCGACGGCAGCGGGTACTACCGCAATTCACGCGGCCCGGATCTTTCACCCGGCGCCCGCATTCTGGCCGCTGCCGAGATGTTCCAGACCGCGCGCGAGGCGCGGCCCCACCGGCCCGCGCTGGGGGACGTGGCCGCGGCCACCAAGCTCCGCGGCGCCGTCAAAGAAGGAAAGCTGTGCCCCGACGCGGTCGAGGCGGTCCTCACCTGCGCCGGGCAACCGGCGCGCCGGGCAGCGCCCGAGCGGCTGGCCGGGCTGACGCCACGAGAGATCGAGGTGCTGCGGCTGATCGCGGCCGGCGACACCATGAAGGAAGCGGCCCGCAAGCTGGATATCGCCACCAAGACCGCGGACAACCATATCCAGAACCTTTATTCCAAGATTGGCGTCACCACCCGGGCGGGCGCGGCCCTTTATGCCCTGGAGCGCGGCCTGGTCCAGCACGGAATCTCCTCGGCATAGGGAATCTTCCCCATGTGCGACCGGGCGGTCGCCGGCATTCTCCGAACATGAACCGCGCCATGACGGCGCGGACAGTCGGAGGAGATGCCATGAAAGAATCGTCCATCAGGGTGGGAGTGATCGCGGACCAGACCGGTCCCCTCTCGTTCGTGGGAATTGCCAATGCGAACGTCGCGAAGATGGTCATCAATGACATCAACGCGAAGGGCGGCTTGCTGGGGCGCCAGCTCGCGCTCTATCTCGAAGACAGCGCCACCATCGACAGCGTCGCCGAGGCCAAGGCGACCAAGCTGGTTCAACACGACAACGTCGATGTGCTGTTCGGCGGGATCTACAGCTCCACGCGGCAGGCCATCAAAGGTCCCGCCGTCGTCAAGGGCAAGAAGCTTTACATCTACCCGGAGCAGTACGAGGGACAGGAGTGCGACCCGCTGATTTTCTGCACCGGGCCGGTGCCGGCGCAGCAGGTTGATCCGCTCATTCCGTGGCTGATGCAGCAAACGGGCGCCAAGAAATTCTACTTGCCGTCGGCCGATTACATCTGGCCACGCGTGCTGAACAAGAAAGTGCGTCAGGTGGTGACCGCCAATGGCGGCACCATCGTCGGCGAGGAGTATTTCCCCCTCGACCACGCGGACTACGGCGCGACCATCGAGAAGATCAAAGCCAGCGGCGCCGAGGTCGTGTTCAACACCATCGTTCCGCCTGGCGTCGGGCCGTTCCTGGAGCAGCTTCATGACTCTAGCTTCACCGCGCGTGGCGGGCAGCTGGTCTGCACGTACTTCGACGAGAACTTCCTGAACATGGTGCCGGCCGCCCACGTCGAGGGCCTGTACAGCTGCCTCGACTATTACCAGGGCGTCAGTGATCCGTTCAGCCAGAGGCTGCTGGCTCAATACGACCGTCTCTATCCGGGCAACGTCAAATTCACCGGCGGCAGTGCGTGTTCGGGCCTGTATCGCGGCCTCAAGCTTTGGGAGGCCGCCGTGACAGAGGCGGGCTCACTGAAGCAGGACGACGTCATCAGGGCGCTGGAACACGCAAAGATCGCCGAGGGTCCCGGCGGTCCGGCGGCGATGGTGCCCGGGCAGCATCACGTGCGAATGAACATGTACATCGCCCAGGCAAGGAGCGGCCAGTTCGGGATCGTCAAGAATCTGGGCGTCATCGACCCACAAGAGGGCCAGGTCCCCGCCGCGGTCACCAGCGCGATGCGCGCCGCCGTCTGATCAACTGTCCCGAGAACGCAACGACACATTCAACAACAACGCACATCCAACAAAAGGAGAATTCACATGATGCTTGCAACGACGAAGGTGGAAGATTTCGACCGTTTCCTCAGAATCTTTTCGACCAAGGGGGCCGAGAAGCGAAAGCAACACGGCTCCAAGGGGGCGACCGTGTTTCGCGATCCCGTCGAGTCCGACCGGGTCTGGGTCCTCTTCGACTGGGATGAGCAGGGCTTCAAGAACTTCGTCTCCGACCCGGAGGTCCCGGCCATCCTCAAAGAAGCAGGCCACGTCGGCAAGCCGCAAGCGGCGCTGCTCGGCGGTAAATTCGGCGCCTAGCGACGGTCAATGCTGGGGAGCGGCGTTCAAAATCGAGCGCCGCTCCGCCCCACCACGTGAGAGCTCCGCTCCCCGCCTTCCTCGGCTTGGTCGTCCCGGAGCCTCCGCTGGGAACTTGTGCCGGGCCGGGGCGGCGCTACGCTTGCTATATGGTCGTTGGTCGCGGTGGCATTGCGTTCGGCTTGGCGTTGATCGGCGCCGGTTTGATCGCTGGCGTCGTGATCGGCCGAGCCAGCGTCGGTGGGTCGCACGACAAACTGGCGATTGAGCCGATCGGGTCGACGAGGGCCCTTGATCATCTCACCGACATGACGCCCGCCGCCTTGCCGCTGGTGGAAGAAACCCAGTCGGGTGTGCCGGCTCCCACCGACCAGGGGCTCGCGTCTGTCGCCGCCCCAACCGAAGCGTCTCCGCCGGCAGCGTCGCCCCCGGTGGCGGCCGCGGCGGCCGCGCCACTCGCCACCCCCAAGGTCAGTCCGCCCGCACCGGCGGCCCCCGATCCTGTTCCGCCGCCGACTATCACGACGCCCGTTGCCCCACCGCCCGACCCGTCAGCCTCCCGAAACAGAGTGGTCAACCCCGAATCGATCACCGGTTCAAGCTTCGATCAGGAAGACATGACCGAGTCCCATCCCGTGACCGACCACGATGTCACCCGGTCGGCCTGGGACGATGAGGACAATGTCCCCAGCCGAGCCATCACCTACTCGCGCTTCGACGACGAGGACGCCACCGACAACCATCCGACTGGGCCCTGACCTCCGCGCTCCGTCCTGCTCCACGGTTGTTTCACATCGGACCGTCCTTAATATCAGAGCAGAGGTTCCCAATGGCCGGCACGTTCAAGACATGGACAGTCCTTCCTCACGGAAAGCTCACGCGGATTGACGATGACCTGCTGACGGTCGTGGGCAACTTGCCCATGCCCATGGGCGAGTTCCCGCGTCGCATGACGGTGGTACGTCTTCGGGACCGCCGGCTGGTCATCTTCAGCGCCATCGCGCTGGACGAGCCCGAGATGAAAGCGCTCGAGGACTGGGGACGTCCCAGCTTCCTGATTGTCCCGAACGAGCGACACCGCAAGGACGCCAAGATCTGGAAGGATCGCTACCCCGAGGTCCAGGTGATCGCCCCCGAGGGGGCGCGCGCCCAAGCCGAGGCGGTGGTCCCCGTCGACGCGACCAGCCCGGATTTTGGCGATCCCGGCGTCGAGTTCGTGACCGTTCCCGGCACGAACCGTCGTGAGGCCGCCCTGGTCGTTCGAGGGCCCGCGGGAACGACCCTCGTCGTGAACGAGCTCATCTGGAACGTCGAGGACCACCCCGGCGTCGGGGGTTGGCTCTTTCGCCTGGTGGGATTCACCGGGGACAAACCCAAGATCCCAACGTTTGTCGCGATGAAGTCGATCGACGACAAGCCCGCGCTCAAGGGTCAGCTGGAAGAATGGTCTCGCCTCGAGAACCTCCGTCGCATCCTGGTCTCCCACGGCGACATCATCGATGACAACCCGGCCGGCGTCTTGCGGACCCTGGCGGCCGCTCTATAGCTTCATGACCACCGCTGGTCCCCGAATGGTGGGGACGGGCGGCGCGATGTGACGCCGGGGCGACCGCGCCGCTTCAGTGGTCGACGACGCGCGTGAGACGGCCTCTTTCGAGCGCTGCCGATCGGTCTTCTGCCCGCAGCCCGTGACGGCGATGATCCGCGCAAAACCCCAGGCTTGTTCCAGTCTTTGTCCTGGAATAGTGTGCGCTAGTACAAAAACGGAGGCCGTCGATGAGAGGTTTCATGCGCGCATCAGGTTTCATTGGGTTGGCAGCGCTGACCGTGTTCACCGGCTGTGGGTCCGACCAACCGGACTCGTCGATCTTTCGTACCGGACCGGTGCTGGCGCCCCCGGTGTCGGTGGGGCT
>JAXDMH010000423.1:0-5768 GCA_034666225.1 Myxococcales bacterium | reverse complement strand
CTCGCGCCACGTCGCGCGCGCGTTCGTGGCGCGGATCGCCGTGGCTCAGCCAGGCGCCCAGGATCTTGCGGTGGGTGATAAGGCCGATCAGCTGCTCTTGACCGTCGATGATCGGCAGGTGCCGGATGCGCCCCTTCTTCATCAGCCGCCGGGCCAGATCCACTGAATCGCCCATCTGCAGCACCTCGACAGGACTGGACATGATGTCGCGGACCAGCGTTTTCGCCATAACCTTGAGAGTACCAACAATGACCGCGGCTTTGTCTCTTTCGACGATAGATGATGTCCCTGTTTCGTTGTCGTAACGATTCAACCGCCGCGCCCTGGTCAACGACGCCCGCCGATGGCGCGGCGCTCGTTCATTCGCGATGTTGCGAGATAGGTCCGATTTTTGCCTCGCATAGACGACATGGATGCGTCCCCGGCACGCGCCGAAATGGTCGAGCGGCAACTGGTGGGAAGGGGCATCTCCGACCCGCGTGTCCTGGAAGCTTTTCGCAGTGTTCCGCGCGAGGATTTTCTCCCTTCTGCGTTGAAGGAATTCGCTTACCAGGATGCCCCCCTGCCCATCGGCGACGGCCAAACCATCTCGCAGCCCTACATCGTGGCGGTGATGCTGGAGGCGCTGGGCCTGCGGGGCAATGAACGCGTCCTCGAAATAGGAACGGGCTCAGGCTATTCGGCCGCGCTGCTGGGCCGGCTGGCCAACACCGTCTTCACGATCGAACGGCTCGCCACCCTGGCCACGCAGGCGCGCGAGCGGCTGGCAAAATTGGGCTACGCCAACGTCTTCGTCCAGCTTGGCGATGGCACGCTGGGCTGGCCCCAGCACGCACCCTATGACGCCATCGCGGTGGCGGCCGGCGGCCCGGATGTTCCCAGGGCGCTGCTGGAACAGCTGGCCCGGGGCGGACGCCTGGTGATTCCCGTCGGCGCCGACGAATCGTCACAGGTGCTGGTGCGCGTGACGCGCGATGAATCGGGTCAGTTTCATCGCCAGGACCTGGCGGACGTGCGTTTTGTCCCGCTGATCGGTCAGCAGGGCTGGCCCGAAAGCGAGCCGGCCCCGGCCCTTCTGCCCGCCGTCGCCAAACCGCAAAATGACACCGCGATCGTCACGCTGATCCGCGAGGCCGCCGAGCCGATCGACAGCATTGAATCAGCCTCCGTCGACGCGCTGTTGGATCGCATCGGCGACGCTCGGGTGGTCCTGCTGGGAGAGGCCACTCACGGCACCAGCGAGTTTTACCGGATGCGCGCCCGCATCACCCAGGCCTTGATCCAGCGGCGGGGGTTTGATTTCGTCGCCGTCGAAGCGGACTGGCCGGACGCCGCCCGCATCGACGATTATGTCCTGGGCGCGCCCCGCCGCTCGACCGTCGACTTCGTGCCGTTTTCGCGCTTCCCGGCCTGGATGTGGCGCAACGAAGAGGTTCACACCTTCGTCGATTGGCTGCGGGCGCACAACCTGGCCCAGGACGATCGCGGCCAGCGGGTGGGCTTTCACGGCCTGGATCTTTACAGCATGTTTACGTCGATGGCGGCCGTCCTGGCGTACCTGGATCAGGTCGACCCGAACGCCGCTCGCGTCGCTCGCGCGCGCTATGGCGCGCTGACCCCGTGGCAAAAAGATCCCGCCGCCTATGGCCGCGCCGTCCTGGCCGGGCGGTACCAAAGCTCGGAGACGGCGGTGGTGGGCATGTTGCGGGACATGCTGGTGCGGCGCCTGGACTACGCGGCCAACGACGGCGACCGCTTCTTCGATGCCGCCCAGAACGCCCGCGTGGTGGCCGCCGCCGAACACTATTACAGGGCCATGTACTACGGCGCGTCGGCCTCCTGGAATCTGCGCGACACGCACATGTTCCAGACGCTGGAATCCCTGCTGGCCTATTACGGCCCGCAGTCGCGCGGCGTGGTCTGGGAGCACAATTCGCACGTCGGCGACGCCCTGGCGACGGAGATGAACATGCACGGCGAATACAACGTCGGCCAGCTGGCCCGGGCCGCCTTTGGTCCGCGCGCGTACATCGTCGGCTTTGGCACGGATCACGGCACCGTGGCGGCGGCCGACGACTGGGACGCTCCCATGCAGCGCAAGCGCGTCCGTCCGGCGCACCTCGAAAGTTATGAACGCCTGTTTCACGAGACTGGAATCGGCGCGTTCGCCTTGCACCTGCGGCAGCCGCGACGGGCCGCCATCCGCGACGAGCTTTTGCCCTGGCGCCTGGAGCGCGCCATCGGCGTCATCTATCGGCCCGACACCGAGCTTGGCAGTCACTACTTCCAGGCCCGCCTGCCCGCGCAATTCGACGAGTTCATCTGGTTCGACGAGACCCGCGCCGTCGAGGCCTTCGGCCTGGAACGCCCTGCCGGGTCCGACCTACCCGACACCTATCCGTTCGGGCTTTGAACGTTCTGCCCTTGAATGGCTAGTTGCTGAACGAGCAGCCCTTCCACATCCAGCGCAGGGCGTTGGGAAAATCGCGTGGGGAATCACCGGGCGGGGAGTGCGGACCGGTGCCGATCATCAGGCGCCAGTCGTTGCCCTTGGCGGCCAGGGCGTTGGCCACGTTGGTGTTGATCTCGAGCCACTTCCCGCGCTGGTCGGCCAGATCGTTGGTCGACGTGACCAGGCTGACGCGCAGCTGGCGCATGGGCGCTTTCATGATCTCGTCGGCCCAGATCCAGTGGTTGTAATCGATGGACGCGCCAAAGCTGGTGTTGTGGCCGATGAACTTGTGAAAGTTGTCGGGGCGGTTCCACACCACGGTGAACCCCTGCTCGCCGCTGGCGCTGTACCCGCCCGTGGCCCAGGCCTCGGGATCCTTCGAGATGCTGTAGGTCGGACTGATCACCGCGGGAATGATCTCCTCCATCAGAAACTGGGCGTACTTTGGCGTGGGGGGATCGTACGTCTTGACGCGATCGCCGTCGGAGGGGGGATCAATGAACAGCACCACCGTCGGGGGCATCTCGCCGACGGCGACCAGATTGTCGATCACCGTCGCGGTGTGAAAACCACCCAGGTACTGGCTGAGCCCGTCGCCGAAGGTCATGAAGATGGCCGGCTTGCCCTGCACGTAATTGGCCGAGCTGTAGATCCGATAGGGAAAATGCTGGCCGTAGACCTTGCTGGCGAAACTGGCGGAGGCGGTCAGTCTCCCGGCGACCACGCCGGCCTTCAACGTCCATTCAGGCGGATTGCCCGCCGGCAGATCGTGCTTGCCGTTGCCGTCGGTCCCCGGGCGGCAGGTGAGCTTGTCGGCGCCGCCGTAACCGGCGTCGCCGGCGCCGGCCCCCGCCGCACCATCGGTCATGGTCCCCGCCTGGCCACCGGCCGCGTCGCTGCCGGCGAGCTGCCCGCCCGATCCGGACGCCGGCGGCGCATCGCTGATCGCGCCACCAGCGCCACCGCCGCCACCGCCGCTGCCTGACTGCCCACCCGTCGAGGGCGATCCACCGGAGTCGCTGGAGCCGCCGCTGCCCGAAGGCACCGTCGCCGACTGATCGGCGCAGGCCACCAGGAAGCCGACGAACGGCAGCGCCATCAGCGCCTGGCGTGTCACGCTCCGCATCGAGTTAATCGATATACCACGATGGTGCACCGGACGCCACGACAGCGGCCCAGATTCAGGGATGACACCGCGTCCGCGGTCTGACACAACGAGGTTTTCGGCGAGAGGAGCGCGACCATGGAAACACACGACGTCGTCGTCATTGGCACCGGTTCGGCAGCCTCGACGGTGGCCACCCGATGTCGCGCCGCCGGCTGGCGCGTGGCCATCATCGACGCCCGGCCGTTCGGGGGAACCTGCGCCCTGCGTGGTTGCGACCCGAAGAAGGTTCTGGTCGGCGCCGCCGAGCTGGTCGATTGGGGCTGGCGCATGGCCGGCAAAGGCGTCCGCAGCGCCGAGGTGCGGATCGACTGGCCCGAGTTGATGCGCTTCAAACGAACGTTCACCGATCCCGTCCCGGAAAGCAGCGAGCGCAGGTTTGCCAAGGCGGGGATCGAGACCTTTCACGGCCGGGCCCGGTTCATCGACCGCAACGCCATCAGCGTCGGCGATCGAATCCTGGTCGGCCGGTTCGTGGTCATCGCCAGCGGCGCCGTTCCCGCGGACCTGGGCATCCCCGGCCAGGAGCACGTCACCACCAGCGAACAGTTTTTGGAACTGGAAGCCCTGCCCCGCCGCGTGCTGTTCATCGGCGGCGGGTACATCTCCTTCGAGTTTGCCCACGTCAGCGCGCGGGCCGGCGCCGACGTGGTGCTGGTCCACCGCGGTGCCCGCCCGCTGGGCGGCTTCGACCCCGACCTTGTCGACCGCCTGGTTGATTACTCGCGCTCGATGGGGATGGACGTCGTCCTGGGAAGCAAGGTCAAGGCGATCTCCCGCAGCGACGGCGCCCTGCTGGTCGAGATAGAACCAACGTCGGGAGGTTCTCCGCGGACCTTCCAGACCGACCTGGTGGTGCACGGCGCCGGCCGCGTTCCGGACATTGATGATCTGAACCTGGGCATCGCCGGCGTCACCCGCGAAGCGAGCGGCGTCTCCGTGAATGAATACCTGCAAAGCATCTCCAATCCCGCCGTCTATGCAGCCGGCGACGCCGCCGCCAGCGGTCTGCCCCTGTCGTCGCTGGCCACGCACGAAGGGGAAGTGGTCGCCGCCAACCTGCTGGGCGGCAATGCCGAGAAGCCCGACTATCGCGGCGTGCCCACCGTGGTCTTCTCCGTCCCGCCGCTGGCTTCAGTGGGGCTGCAAGAGAAGGCCGCGCGCGAGCAAGGGATCGCCCTCGACGTCAAACAGCACGACACCTCGACCTGGTATACCAACCGGCGCGTCGGCGAAGCGGTGGGCGCAGCGAAGATCCTGGTCGACGAGAAGAACGACCGCGTCGTCGGCGCCCACCTGTTTGGCACCGCCGCCGACGAGGTGATCAACGCCTTCGCCCTGGCCATCCGCCACGACATCAAGGCCAGCGCGCTGAAGCGGACGATCCTCGCCTACCCGACGCCCACGTACGACGTCCGCTATCTGCTGTGAGCAGCGCCGGTGCGCCTGTCGCCCTGTGACGGCCGACAACGAACGCGGCAGCGATGCTGACAGGTTGGCAGTGGCCCGACAGGAACGCGCTGTCAGCTCGTCACGCGCGGTCACCGTCGCGCCGAAACTTCCGCTGATTCTGGCCACGATTCATCTGGCACAAGCGGTGCTGTGAAGGCCCGGCGGAGGCCTTCATGAGAAAAGCTTTACCGGTTCGACTCACGGTTCACGAAAGCGGGTTCACCCTTCTCGAAATCATGGTCGTGCTGGCCATCATCGGGCTGATCACGGCAGCCATCGGCGTGGCCGTCTACAAGAAGTTTCACGACGCCCAGATCAAGACCACGGAGATGCAGGTCCAAAGGCTGGTCGGTGACGCCAGTCAATACATGATCATGAAGAACAAATGCCCCAGCGCAGACGACCTGGTCACCGAGCAATACATTTCCGGGTTGCCCAAAGATGCCTGGGGCACACCCATCGTCATCACCTGCCCCGGCAAGCACGAACCCGATCCCGTCGACGTGGTCTCGTGGGGCCCCGACAAGACATCCGACACAGCGGACGACATCAAGTCGTGGGTGCACTGACGGTCTAGCAGGCTGCTGAACAAGGACCGTTCTCTCGGGGATTCAATCCGTCCAGACTTCGTGGGCGAGGGGATAACGGGCTCGATGACTGCGCCGGTCGGCCGCGATGGCCGGCCGGCGGCCTCGCTCA
>JAXDMH010000422.1:0-8784 GCA_034666225.1 Myxococcales bacterium | reverse complement strand
ACTTTGTCGAACGTGCTGTTCACCTTGCCGCCCAAGGTAAACACCACGACGATGATGAGACCGGCGATGGCGGCCACGATCAGGCCGTACTCGACCGCGGTCGCTCCGTCTTGATCCTTGAACAGCTTCTTCAGGTTGGTGAGCATCGAATCTTCTCCTTGTTGTCCCGGCTGTTTTCGCGACGCTCTCCGGCACCTTCCGAAGGACACATCGCGAAGTTGTGTGCGTGATGGGCAGGACATCGACGGAATCCCGTCAGCCCTTGAGCGAACGCGACGGAAGAACTGCCTTGGGCACGCCTGATGCTGGGGCCTGCCGGGTGACGCAACGGCGGCGCCAATAAAGCCGCCCGTGGCGCAAACAAAAAATCGACGACCGACCTAATGATAACGGCACGTCAGCCGAAGATAGATGCAGCGGATGACACAGCAGCGCACGACGATCCTGGTCCCTTCGGTCCTGGCCCTGGCTGTGACCACTACCCTGGGCATGTCCTTGGCCCTGGCCGGCTGCGACCTGCCGCCGCACCAGTTCTTCATCGTCCAGGATCAGGTCCCCGGCGCCGGCTGCGTCATCACCACCGACACCACCGCCTATCGCGGCCAGGGCGTGCTGGACGTTCGTCTCGTCTCCAGCAGCGCCGACGCGGGTTACGTCGTCTTTCCTCTCGTCAAGAATGATCTGCCCGCGCCGATGGCGGGCGAGACCGCGCAGAACCGCATCGAGGTGAAAGGGTTCGACGTCGACATCGTTCCCCTCGGTCCGCAGCCGGCCAATACCGACGCGCTTCTCCAATCGCTGGACGGTGGTGACCTGATGCACTTTCGCCTGCCCTGGTCGGGCGTCATCGAACCGGGCGGTGGCCTACGCTCCGCGCAGGTTTCTGTGATCAGCGCGCCGCTGGCGCGTCGGCTGCGCGACACCGGCGACCTGCGACAAAAAGGTTCGTTCCTGCAGCTGGGGGCACGCATCCGCGTGTCGGGCGATCGTTCGGGCTCGGTCGATTCGGATCCTTTCCTGTTTCCCATTCGCGTGTGCGACGGGTGCCTGATCGGCCGCGTCGAGAGCTGCCCCTTCGCCGCGGCCCCCACCAACGCCGGCAATGCCTGCAACGTCGCCCAGGATGACGTCGTCGATTGCTGCACCACGGGCGATACGTTGACCTGCCCGCCTCCGGTCAGCCCGTGATGTCACGACCGAGCTGGTTGCCGCCGGCGGTCCTGACCGCGCGCCTGGCCGCGATCATCTGGGCCACGGCCATGGCGCTGGCCATCGCCATCGGCGCATCCTCATGCGGAAGTCACGACGCGGGCAATCCGTATCAGAGCTCGCAGCCGATTGACGGCGCCGGGTCCACCGCCGCCGACGTTCCCGGCGGCACCACCATCCCCAGCGATCCCAGCGTCACCATCACCATCCTCACGCCCATCGGCGACGCCATCCTGGGCGCTGCCGGAACCGTCGACGTGCGGGCCACGGTGACCATCACCGCAGGCAGCGGCGGCGGCGCGCTGACCGTTGATCCGCAATCGGTGCGCGCCATCGTCGTGGCAAACGCAACCGGCAGCTCCGCCGTGGCGACCCTGGCGCCCACCCCCCTGGTGGCCGTCGCCGCCAGCGACTACCGCGGCAAGCTGAGCCTGAGCACCCTGCCCTCCGGCGATTACGGGCTGCGCGTCGAGGCCGCCACGTCGGCAGGGACCAAGGCCAACGCGTCGATCACGATCAAGGTCGACAGCGGCCCCACCATCACCGTCGTATCGCCGGCGGTGGACGCGCACTACAAAGGAATTCTGGCCATCGAAGCGACGGTGGACTCCGCGCCTTACGGCACCACCGCCCTGCCGCTGGACGCCACCGTCGGCGGCGTGCCGGTTTCGTTGCAACAGGTGGGGACCAGCAACACCTATCGCGGCACGCTGGATTTTCATCAACCCCAGCCTCCCCTGGTCGGCCCGCAGCTTTTGATCATCGCCGCTCGCAACGGCCGGGGCACGCGCAGCGAAAGCCGCACCGTCTTTGTCGTCGACGAGATGGGCCCCACCATCACCAGCACTTTCCCGCCGCCCGGCGCGGTGGTGGGTGGCGTCATCACCATCAAGGCGACCATCGCCGACCCGGCCCAGGTCCTGCCGTCGTCGGTGATGGTGCTGATCGGCAACGTCAACGATCCCAAGTTCAAGCTGCCGCTGTCCCAAGGGGGCGCCGGCGACGGCGACGGCGTCTACAGCATCCTGTTCGACACCGCCAAGCTGACCGCTTGCGGCCTGGATGCCCCCCGGGGCGGACTCTGCCTGGTTTTCCCCACGCTCTCCTTCCGCGCCGCCGACAGCCTGGGCAACGAGACCACCGTGGCCTACGAGATCGCCATCGACAACCAGCCGCCGCTGCTGGATCTGGATCCGCCGCAGGTGCGCGACACCAAATACGACATGGGCCTGCGCTGCTCGTGGCTGTTCGATCCGCTGAGCAACAACGCCCTCATCGGCGACATGCCCGCCGACGGCTGCATGGTGTCGCAGGTGTTCGACCTGCGCGCCCGCGTGCAAGACACCGGCAACATCGCCGGCGGTCTGAAAAAATCGCCCATCGCCGGCCTGGATCCCGAGACGGTGGCCGTCTACATCCTGGACGACACCAGCCAGTCCCTGGTGGTGGACAGCGACGGCGACGGCGTCTGCGACGCCATAAATCCCAAACTGGTCCCCACCACCAGCCCGCCCACCAAGAACAACGAGGTGTTGAAGGTGCGCCTGGGCCCGGTCAAACCGTCGGGCGCCGCCGACTTCACGCCGGATCCGTCGCTGCCGGGCGGACTGGCCTGCCTGCCCGGCAAGGATCTCGATCCGCCCCCGCAGCTGTGCACCGTCAGCCAGCCCACCGTCGTCATCGGCTATGCCGGCGGCGAATCGGCCATCTGGGGCGTGGAACCGATCGACGCCCGTTACTGCGAGGGCAGCCCCTTTGACACCTTCGCCAACAGCATCGGCGAAGGCTGGGCCTGCATCGCCGTGGCCGGCAGCGACAAGAATGGAAACGGCGGCGTGTCGGCGCCGCTGCGGGTCTGGATCAGTTACAACCAGACGGGCCCTCACTGCCCGGCGCCGCCCCCCACCGCCAGCCCGCCCCCCGACTGCACCGGTCATTTCGACAAGACCTCCGGCGCGGTCACCGCCACACCCTGCAGCACCCGTCGCTATGCTCCTGGCGAGATCTGCAGCCTCGGTGATTGTCTCTGATACAGCCGCCGGTCGGTGACGGCAGCGCGGGCGGGCGCGCCGCCTGATATGGTGTCGGTCGGCCCCGCAAAATGAACGGCCCCGCCGTCGTCATCGAAAGCCTTCGCAAGACCTTCGGCGCGACCGCCGCCGTCGACGGCCTGTCGCTGACGGTCAACGCCGGCGAGATCTACGGCCTCCTGGGCGCGAACGGCGCCGGCAAGACCACCACCTTGCGCATCCTGGCCGGCATCCTGGTGCCGACCTCCGGGCGCGCCCTGGTCGCCGGCATCAACGTGGCGGAGCGGCCGCAGGCGGCGCAGCGAAACCTGGGATTTCTCACCGGCACCACGGGCCTGTACGCCCGCCTGACCGCCCGCGAGCTGCTGGTGTACTTTGGGCGTTTGCACGGCCTGACGCTGGCGACGGTGAACGCGCGGATCGACATCGTCTCACGGGCGCTGGATCTGCAAGCGATCCTGGACCGCCGCTGTGAGGCGCTGTCGACCGGCATGCGCCAGCGCGTCTCCGTGGCCCGCGCCGTCTTGCATGACCCGCCGGTGCTGATTCTCGACGAGCCGACGGTGGGCCTGGATATTCTGGCCTCGCGGTTTCTGCGCGAGTTCGTGCGGGCCGAACGCGATCGCGGCAAGGCGGTCATCTTCTCGACGCACTATCTGGCGGAAGCCGAGCTGCTCTGCAATCGCATCGGCCTGCTGCACAAGGGGCGCCTGCTGCGCGAAGGCACCCCAGCCTCCCTGCGCGCCGAAGCGGGTTCCGCCGCCAGCCTGGAGGAGGCCTTCCTGCGCCTGGTGGAAGCGCTGGAGGCCCGACCGTCATGAACGTTCGCACCATAGGTCTGGTCTTTGCCAAGGAGATGCGCGAGACCCTGCGCGATCGGCGCACGCTGCTGGTGATCATCCTGTTTCCTCTGGCGGTCTACCCGCTGGTTTCGCTGATCATGGCCCAGGCCATCTCCAGCAAGGAGGCCCGCGGCGACGCCACACCGTCGCGCGTGGCCGTCACTGTCAGCGCAGCGGGCGGCGCGACCGAAGCAGCACGCCTGCGCACCCGGCTGGCGGAGAGCCCGAAAGAGTTCACGCTGGTGGCCGCTGGTTCCCCCGCCGACGTCGAGGCCGGCCGCCTGGATGCGCTCATCGACGTGCAAGCCTTACCGGTCCCGGCCGCGGCGCCCGCCGCCGGCGCCTTACATCTGGTTTACGACGAGACCCGCGACCCGTCGTCCAAGGCCCGCGATCGCCTGGAACACCTGGTGGGCACGCTGCAGCCACCCAACTGCGCGCCGGCCTTCGTCCTGCACCCGACCAGCGTGGCGCCGCAGGCCAAGGTGGGGGGGTACATCCTGTCCAAGATCTTGCCGCTGGTGGTGGTGGTGATGGTGATGCTGGGCGCGTTCTACCCGGCCATCGACATCACCGCCGGCGAACGCGAGCGCGGCACGCTGGAGACCATCCTCTCCTCGCCCATCGACCGCATGGATCTGTTGCTGGGCAAGGTGCTGGCGGTGGCCACGCTGGCGTCGGTGACCGGCATGCTGAACATCGCTTCGATGTCGCTGACCATGCTGGAGGGGATGCACCTCCTCGGCGGCAAGCAGGCCCTGGGCGCCACCATCCCCTGGACCAACGCCGGCGCGACGTTGCTGATGGTGATCCCTTCGGCGTTTCTTTTTGCGTCGGTGATGATCGCCGTCGGGGCCATGGCCCGCGGTTTCAAGGAGGCGCAAAACCTTCTGACGCCGGTCTACTTTCTCTGCTTCACGCCGGCCCTGATCGCCAGCCTGGGCGATTACCAGCTGCACGGGGCCGTGGCGTTGATCCCGGCCGTCAACGTCACCTTGCTGGCCCGCGATCTGGTTCTGGGGCAGGCCCACATCGCCAGCGCCGCCACGGTCATCGTGGCGACGCTGCTGTACGGCTGGCTGGCGCTGACCCTGGCGGCCCGCCTCTACGATTCGGAGAGGCTGCTTTACACCGACGAAAGACGCCTGTCGCTGTCGGCCTGGCTGCGCCGCCTGCTGTTCGACGCCGGCGCGTCGTCGTCGCCCACCGCGGACGGCACGCCCATCCCGCCAGCGCCGCCCCAGGGCGCCGGACACGCCATCGCCGTATTCGCCGTCGCCTTCATCCTGCTTTTCTTCGTGTTCATCCCGCTGCAAAAGCGCAGCCTGGTGTCGGGCCTGCTCATCTCCGAATGGGCCGGCATGCTGGGGTTGGTGGTGCTCTATGCGCGGGCGATCTCGCTGCCTTTGGGCGACGTGCTGGTTCTGCGCCGTCCCACGCCGCGCGCGCTGGTCGGCGCCTCTCTGATCGGCGTGTCGGCGTGGGCGGTGGTCGGGACGATCACGAACTGGATCGCGCCCGCCCCCAATGAAGTCGTCGAACAGCTGAGGCGGGTGGTCGTCCCTGGCGATCAATCCCGCGGCATCGGGGCGACGCTGCTGCTGATGGCGGTCACCCCGGCCATCTGCGAGGAGGCGCTGTTCCGCGGTCCCATTCTGCGCGGCTTCGCGGCGCGGTTTTCTCCGCTGGCGTCGGCCGTGCTGACCGGGCTTCTGTTTGGCCTTTACCACGTCGACGTCTGGCGCCTGCTGCCCACCAGCGCGCTGGGCGTCGCCCTGTCGCTGATCGCTCTGGAAAGCGGGTCGATCCTGCCGGCGATGTTGGCGCACATGCTGAACAATGGCTGCCTGATCGTGCTGGCCCACCTACATTGGGACGAGGCCACCACCAAGATGAAATCGCCGGCGCAGGTCGGCCTTTTTGCCCTGGCGACCCTGGTCCTGGCACTGGGCGGCGTCCTGGTGCGACGGTCCAATCGGCAGGGTGCGGCCGGACGGCCAATGTAGCCCACTTCACCGAGTTTTCCTTGTCCGCAGGGGCGTTGATTGCTAGAAGGACACAAGGAACTATGGGTACTGCTGACGAAAAACGCGCGTTGGGCTTGCTGAGAAAATGCGACGTTCTCGCCGACATCTCGGCGGAGATCCTGCAGCAGCTTCTGCCCAACGTGAAGGTTGGGACCTTCCGCCCGCGCCAGGTCATCTACCTGCCCGGAGACCGAGCCCAGGGGGTCCACTTCCTGTCATCGGGACGGATCAAGATCTCCAAGGTTACCCGCGACGGGAAAGAGCTGACACTGGCCTACCGGTCGGAAGGCGATTTCTTCGGCGAACCATGCCTGCTGGAAGGCGGCCCGCGCGAGGAGATGGCCGAGGCCATGGACCCGTCGCTCACCGTCGAGGTGGATCGTGAGCTGCTTGACCAGTTGCTGCGCACGAATGGGTTAGCTGCCTATCGTTTCACGAGAGCGCTGATCGCCCGCCGCAAGGATCTCGAGACGCGCGTCGAGCAGCTGATCTTCAAGGACGTTGGTTCCAAGCTGGCCGAGCTGCTGCTGACCCTGGGCGTGGAACACGGCATCGCCGACATTCGCGGCACGGTGGTCGGTCTGAAAATCACGCATCAGGAAATGGCGAACCTGATCGGGTCGACGCGAGAGACGGTGTCGCTGACGCTGTCGCAGTTCAAGCGCAAGGGGCTCATCCAGACGGAAGGCCGCAAGGTCATCCTCGCGGATCCCGAAGGCCTGCGCGCCATCGCTTAGACGACGGTCGCCTCGCTTCGACTAATCGAGCTCCACTCCTACCGGCTTCGTCCGGCTCCGTTCCGTCCGCAGCGCTCCGGAAAAGGTCGCACCGCAGCCGCAAGCCGCTCCGCGTTGCCTCGCGTCTTGAAGCAACCTCTCGCGCGGCCTGCGTCGAGGAGCGAACGGGGCGGCCCACGACGATCGCTCCTCGACGGGCGTTGGATCCGCCACGATCGGCGCTCACCTCACTTGAAGCGAAGGACCGTCCGCTCGGAGGTTACCTTCGATACTCGCGGATCGATCGTCAGCTCACGCCCATCCGCCGTGGGCCGCGCGTTCCGGTCCTCGGTCGAGGCCGTTCCGCGCCCGGGCGAAACTTCCACGTTGGCGCGGCCTCGCCCTCCGGGCCGTCTTTGCTCCGGAGCCGGAACGGCGTCCGTGCCCGCCGAGGCTCTGCACCACCCCTCCGCGCCCTCGCCGTAAGGAGCGGAGCTATCGTTCGTGCGGCATGCGATCGCGTGGGCCGCGGAAGTATTGCATCGGTGAGTAGAAGCGGAAGTTGGAGACGCGGCTGGTGTAGACGCAGGCGTAGGCTTCGACCTGTTCGCCGAATTTGCTGATCTCGTAGCCTTCGCGAAACAGGGGACCCCAGTAGGGGTTGAAGACGTTGTCGATGGCGTCTTCGACCTTGTGGTGTGAGACACCGGCGGCCCGCAGCTGGGTGCGCAGGCGTTCGATCTCCTCTTTGACGGCGCGCTTGGCTTCCACCAGCGACTCTTTGGTGGCGGCGTCACCCTGGTCGGCCAGCTTTTGCAGCGACCGCATGGCGCTCTGCCGTTCGTTCAACTCGGCGTCCAGTTGCACCAGCTGGCTGTCCAGCTGATCCAGCTGGTTCAGATCCTTGCGCTGGCGATCATAGACCGCGATCTCGTGCTCCAGCTCCTGCAGGACCATGGCGGTGCGCCAGTTCGACGACTTTCGCGAGCGCAGCATGTCGCCGTAGATGTGGTCGCCCACGAACAGCACCCGATCGCCGCTGGCCCGGGCGCGGGTCTGAAACTCCTTCAGGTTTCCTCCTGAATAAATTCGCCCGCGCAAGAACGGCCCGGTCGAGCTGGTCAGCAGCGGCAATCCTTCGCCGTCGAGATCGGCGAACGGGTGTGCCTCGGTGAAGAACTCCGGCTTGCCGGCGCTGACCACGATGACGTCGAAGTAATTTCGCCACGACGGGTACGCCGCCAGCGTTCCGTCCAGCAGGTGGCCCATGAGGCGCGTGGTGTAGTCCCAGGCCGAGTTGGTCAGCAGAAAGAGACGTTTGCCCGACGAGCGGAACTTGTGCAGCGTCTCGGCCAGCCCGGCATCACGAACCACGTAATCGGCCAGCTCTTCGCTGACGATGGCCTTGATCGATCCATCGCGGTGGGCGAGGTCGATGCATTCGCGGATGTGCTCCCACAGCGTGTTGTAGTCGGGGCGGCTGGGCAGCTGGTTGCGGTCAAAGTAATCGACCAGGCAGCCGTACAGCACCGCCTCGGGCAGGGCGAACAACGAATCGATCCAGGCGTACCGGCGATTCGACAGCCGGGTCCGTTCGCTCTGGTACAGCTCGGACACCTTGGCTCTGTCGATGGACGCCAGGCCGTGACGGGCCCGGCCCGGGAAGCCATAGCGGTCCGGCGTGAAGATGTTGCCGTTGTCGCGGTCGACGACCAGTCCGCGGATGGCCAGCATCGGATCGTATTCCAGGCTGCGGATGGCGTCCGGATAGCCTTTCGCCGTCACCAGCTTGTGCAACGTCGCCCGCATCGACAGCTCCTCGATGCGGGCCTGGTTGTACAGGGCCAGCGTGTAATCCATGTCAAAGCCCACCATCTCGATGCGATCGAGACGAAGGTTGCGGTTGACGTAGATACGATTTTCCCGCGGAACATCAAGGGGGCGCGTCAGGGAACGGATG
>JAXDMH010000421.1:0-4713 GCA_034666225.1 Myxococcales bacterium | reverse complement strand
GGACGGATTGAATCCCCGAGAGAACGGTCCTTGTTCAGCAGCCTGCTAGTGCGCCCGCCGCCCCCGGGCCCCCTGTGCTAGGGTCCGCACCCATTCATGCCCACTGACGTTTCTCGCTGTGACACGCTGATTCGCAACGTCCGCGTCGTTGACGGAACCGGCGCGCCGTCCATCGACGTCGACCTGGACGTGGCCATCACCGACGGGCGCATCGCGCGCATTGGACTTCTTGGTCACAACTGGTCGGCGGCGCAGGTCGTCGACGGCGCCGGGAAGGTGCTGTGTCCCGGGTTCATCGACGTGCACACCCACGACGACGTCAAGGTGATCGACGCCCCCGAACTGCTGCCCAAGCTGTCACAAGGGGTCACCACCGTCATCGTCGGCAACTGCGGCATCAGCGCCGCGCCCGTCAGCCTGACCGGCGAGCCGCCCGATCCCATGAACCTGCTGGGCGGCGCCGCCGACTTTCGGTTTCCCACCTTTGCCGGCTACGTGGCCGCCGTTCAGGCAGCGCGGCCGGCCGTCAACGTTGCCGCCCTGGTGGGCCACACCGCCCTTCGCAACAACCACATGGATCGCCTGGACCGCGCCGCCAGCGCCCAGGAGATCGACGGCATGCGCGCGCAGCTGCGCGAGGCGCTGGACGCCGGCGCCCTGGGGCTGTCCACCGGCCTTGCCTACGCATCGGCGAACAGCGCCCCCACCGACGAGATTCTGGCCCTGGCCGAACCCTTGGCCGCCGCGGGCGCCCTTTACGTCACCCACCTGCGTACGGAGACCGGCGGCATTCTGGAGGCTCTCGACGAAGCCTTCCGCATTGGTCGCCACGCCAGCGTGCCGATCATCGTCTCTCACCTGAAATGCGCCGGCGCCGAAAACTGGGGACGCAGCGGCCAGGTGCTGACCGCCCTCGAGCAGGCCCAGCCGCACCAACCGATCGGTTACGACTGCTATCCGTATGCCGCCAGCTCGTCGACGCTGGACCTCAAGCAGGTCACCGATCGCTACGACATCATGATCACCTGGTCGACGCCTTGCCCCGAGATGGGCGGCAAACGTCTGGCCGAGATCGCCGCGCTGTGGGGCGTGGATCTGCTGCAGGCGGCCCGCCGCCTGCAACCGGCCGGCGCCGTCTATCACGGCATGTCCGCCACCGACGTCGACCGCATCCTCAGCCATCCGGGGACCGCCATCGGCTCCGATGGCCTGCCCAATGATCCCCGGCCCCATCCCCGCCTGTGGGGGACTTTCCCGCGCGTCCTCGGTCATTTCAGCCGCGACCGTCGGCTGTTCCCGCTCGGCGAGGCGGTCCGCAAGATGACCGGCCTTTCCGCGGGACGATTCGGCCTGACCGACCGTGGCTTTGTGCGCGAAGGCTACTGGGCCGACCTGGTCCTGTTCGATCCCGCCACCGTCAAGGACGTCGCCACCTTCGCCGACCCGATTCACCCCGCCGAAGGGATCGAAACGGTCTGGGTGAACGGCGTTCCGTCCTATGCCGGCAGCACCAAGCAGGCCACCGGCCCGCGCGCCGGACAATTTCTCCGGCGCGGCGCTCTGCAGTTCTGACGGACCCGTTCGGTCACATCACCATCGTACCGGCGCTGGCTCCGTCACCGGGGACGGCGTCGCCCAGCGACTCGCGCAGGTGCTGGCGCAGGCGCTTCTTCAGGCGCGCCTCGATCTGGCGGACGCGTTCGCGGCTGACGCCGAACCGGTCGGCGATCTCCATCAGCGTTTTGCCGTCCTCCGCGACCAGGCGGTCGTGGAAGATCTCGATGTCGCGGCCCTTCAGCGTCTTTTCGAACACCTGCAGCTCGCGGTGCAACGCCTCCTGAAACTCGCGCGTCTCCGACTGAACGTCGGGGCGCACGTCGGGGGCGGCGCTCAGCGATTCACCGCGGGTGCGATCGCCTTCGGTGCCACGCGGCACCGGCGCGTCCAGCGACGCCTCGCTGGCCCCCAGCCGTCGTTCCATCTCGACGACCAGGCTCTCGCTGACGTCGAACACGGCCGCCAGGTGTTTGGTGCCGGCATTCTCCTGCCCGCGCTTTTCCAGACGGCTGCGCTCGCGTCCCAGGCCGAAGAACAACCGGCGCTGGGCCTGCGTCGTTCCGATCTTCACCAGGCGCGCGTTCGACAGGATGAACTTCAGGATGTAGGCCCGGATCCACCACGACGCGTACGTGGCCAGCTTGACGCCCCGGCGCGGATCGTATTTCTCGACGGCGCGCACCAGGCCCATGTTCCCTTCCTGGACCAGGTCCAGCAGGTTGTGCTGGGCGCGTCGGTATTCGAGGGCGATCTTCACCACCAGACGCAGGTTGGCCGTGGTCAGCCTTGCGGCCAGTGCCTTGTCACCGGTCTGGACGTACTCCAGCGCGATTTGATGCTCCTCCTCGCGCGACAGCAGGGGGTACCTTCGCAGGTCCTGCAGGTACGACCCGACCGAGGTGTGCGAGTCGGTCTTGGGGACGCGCGGGTTGACGATGTCGGCGTCTCCTTCGACTGCAGCGACGCTGTGAAGGGCCGCCTTTTTCCCTTTTATCCCCCGCCGCGCTCCGGCCGGGTAACCGGTTCCATTGGACGACTCCGATGATTCGATTCTTTGAGCGATGCTTGACATGCCGCCACCAGAGAGCAATGCGCAAGCCAAACACCCGCGCCTATTGGCTTCTCAGGGGTAATCGGTAGTCAGGGGTGCACCGGGTCGCCGGTATAGATCAATGAATATCAAGGCCATAGATAGATGCGCCAGCCGATGGCCAGGGAATCGTGACCGGGCCTCTCCCTGGGAAAACGTGGGGACGGCGACACGAGAAGCAAGCGCCGGTCGTCTTCAGTGTTTCCTGGAGGTGACGTCGCTACCAACCGGAAACCGGTCCGGGGATTCGGCAAGGGCTCCCGGGCCATTTTCGCCATTCTGAAGGTCGCCGCGCGGTGGCACACATCTTGATTCAATTCGTGCCGCCCACGAGGAAACACCCTATGCAAAATCTCTCTTCAGCCCTTGCCACCTCCGACAGTTCCCCTAACTGGTCGCCGCCCATTCCCGGGTTCTCGACCGCCGTCTTCGCCCCGGACACGGTGCTGGACGGCACGTATCGCATCGTCCGATCCCTGGCCCAAGGCGGGATGGGCGAAGTCTACCTGGCGGCGCATGAACGCCTGCCCGGGTACTTTGCCGTCAAGGCCTTGCAGGCCGAGCTGGCCTATCATCCTGAATCGCAGACGCGCTTCCGGCGCGAGGCGGAGATCCTGGCCGGGATTCGCCACCCAAATGTGGTTCAGGTCGTCGACTTCAATATCTCGACCACCGGGGTTCCTTACCTGGTCCTGGAATACATCGACGGTCCCGATCTGGCCAGCGACCTGCGCGACGGGCGCAGGCTGGCACCCATCGAGGTCATGTCGATCGTGCGCCAGGTGGCCAGCGCCCTGGCCGCCGCCCACGCGGTCGGTGTCGTCCACCGCGATCTCAAGCCGGAGAACATCGTGATGGTCCCCGCACCAGGTCAGGCGCCGGTGGTGAAGGTGATCGACTTTGGCATCTCCATCTCGGGCGTGTCGCCGCGGATCACCACCGACAGCCGCGTGATGGGAACGCCCGAATTCATGTCGCCCGAGCAGGCGCTGGGACGCAGGGAAGAGATCGATGCCCGCAGCGACCAGTTCGCGCTGGCCGCATTGACCCATACGCTGCTGGCCGGGCACCCGCCGTTTCGCGGTGATACGCCGCTGGCCACGCTGTCGGCCATCGTCCACGGGCAACCCGAACCGCTGGTCGGTCAGGTGCAATGGCTGGCTGACGAGGTCCAGTGGGTGCTGCGCAAGGGAATGGCCCGCGTGCGCGACGATCGCTATCCCACTGTGCTGGAATTCGCCGACGCGCTGGAAGGCGCGCTGGGACGCTCGGGGGCTCTCGGCGACCTGACGCCGACGGCGCTGGCGGTCCGGTCGGGCGACTGCCACACGCCGGCAACGGGGCACACGCCGCCCACGGGGCACACGCCGACGGACATCGTCATCGGGCATGCCTTGCATCCGTCGGGCGACATGCCGGCTGCGTTCGCGCCGACCGCGTCCAATGACTCTGTCTTTTTGGGGGAGGGGGCGGCGGGCCTTTCACCATCCGTCGCCGAGCCAGCGTTCGCACGAGACGACGAATGGCTCGGCGACGAAATGGTGCCGGCGCGGAACTATTCGCCGCGCCTGCTGGCCGGGTTGGTGGTGTTGTTCTTTGTCGTCGGCGCGCTTTTCGCCGTGCGCGTGACGGCGCCGTCCGACGTCGAACGGGCCATGTCGACCGCGACGACGTCGGTCCAATCGCAATGGAAACAGGTGGCGGCTGGTGTGGACCAGTGGGTCAGCTGGACGAAGACCCGTTTTCGAAGATAGTTCGGGGGCATGGCGCCCCGCCCGGAAATACATCCAAAAGCGCAGACGATTCTCTTCACGATCGTGGCGGGCGTCCTTTTGCTCATCGTCACCGGTCTTTCCTTGATTGTTGAAGAGAAATCCCAGACGGCCGACTACTGGGTCGCGCACTCTTTCGAGGTCAGGAGCCTCCTTGACCGTTCGCTGCTGCTGCTCCTGGACGCCGAGACCACTGAACGCGGCTATCTGCTGACCGACGACGTCAGTTATCTGCGGTCGGACTCGTCGTTCGCGAATTCGTTCTCCGTGGTGACGGCGCGCCTGGGGGCCATG
>JAXDMH010000420.1:0-3606 GCA_034666225.1 Myxococcales bacterium | reverse complement strand
TTGCCCGCTTCCACTTGCTCCCAGGCGTTTTCCAGATCGGTGCGGCGGGTGGCCTCGTCGGCGTCGCCCCATTCCGAGAAATTCAGATGCTCGCGGCCGGTGTGAACGTCGCGCGCCATCAGCCACGACCCCGGCGCGATGCGGGCGTACAGCGGCCAGCGGGTTTCGTTGGTGTGACAGTCAAAGCAGGCCCGGCGCATGATCGCCTCCACCGCGGGTGGCGCATCCATCTTGAACCGGTCGGTCGGATTCACGCCGATGTGTTTCACCGGCACCAGCTGCATCCCGACGAACACGACGATCCCGGCAACGATGGCGACGCGCAGCAGCTTCTTGAGTCGCTGTGACATCGGCAGACGATACGCGACGGTGGCCTCCCCGCTCAAGAACCGTTTTTGGCGGGCGGCGCCCTGCCATCCTCAGTAGCGCAGCGTCCACAAGGCGTCGACCCCGCCCACGCCGGCGTCGCCGAAGATCGTCTCCAGCATCCAGCGCCGCGTCAGGCGATATTCGACGTGGGCCTCGTTCTGATTGGCGGTCTCGGTCGCGCCAAAGACATGCGCATAGGACAGATAAATGCGATCGCTGATGTATTTCCCCACCTCGATGCGGGTGTTGGCGTCGCCGGTGGCGGCCCCTTCTTCGTTTCGTTGCTCGACATTTTCCACACGCAGGACGTCCAGGCCGACCTCGGGCGCCAGCTTGTCGGCCAGTTTGCTGAGGACGGCGGTGGTCACGGCGGCGGTCGGATCGAATGATTTTCCGTTCGACGGCTGGCCGCCTGGCTGCCCGGTCAGGACCAGGCTGACGATCTGGGCCTGGTCGTAAATCGGAGGATCGCTGGTCAGGCGCAGGTGAGGTTTTTTCGGCGTGCCCGTCAGTTGCACCAGCACGCGGGCATCGGGGTACTGGTGTTCCAGCAGGATGTCCAGGCGCGGATTGACGTCGGGCGAACCGTCGAAAGAGATGTCGCCGCGATCGAAATCAAAACGTTGGCCCTGAATGTTGATGCGCCCGTGCCGGACGAAGATGCCCCCGCTGATGGTGGGCTGACCGGCGCGCGGCCCCGAGGCCACGGTGCCAACCTTCAAGGTGCTGTCCAGCTCGATGTCGAGATCCTTGCCGCGCACGAAGATCTGCCCGGTGCGCACGGTGACGTTGACGGCTTTCGGTTTGGCGGCCGCGGCCGCTTCCCGCTGGCGCTCCTCGGCGGCCAGGGCCGCCCCGTCGATGAAGCGCACGTCGTCGTGCGGTCCGATCTTCTGTAGATTTCGCGAGCCGCCGGTGCTGGGCCCCTTGGGCAACCAGACCTGCGCCCGCGGCACCTGCACCAGACCGGACACCACGTCCCGCTGCAGCGCCGCCTCGACCGCCAGGTCGCCGTCGATCAACGCGCCGGTGCTGCCGGCCGCCGCCACCAGGAACCGATGGGCACTGGCCTTGAACACCGCCCGCCGCGGCGTCAGCCCGTCCAGGCTCACCCAGCCACTGCCCGACAGCCAGCCCGCGCCCGAGCGCGCTTCCAGTCGGGTGAGGTCACCGCGCCCCGGCTTGAGGCCGGCCGCCACCCGGATGTCGTGGAACGTCGGCTGGCCGATCAACCCCAGGCGTCCTTTTTCAATGCTGAGCGCGGCGGTGACCTGCGGCGCCTGCAGCGTCCCTGCCGCCGAGGCCGTCAGTTGCGCGACGCCGGCCACCTCGCGCACCGTCGGCGCGAACAGGCGGACAAAGCGCAGATCGAGATCGCGCCCCTGCAGTGACGCCTGCACGCGATCGTTCTGCTTGCGCTCGACCGACGCCGAACCGGTCAGCGTCCCGCCGGCGGACTCCTCGACGGTCAACTGGGCGTCGACGTGACCGTCGCTGGCGTCGCCGTGAATCACCACCTGCCGGAAGGTGAGGTCGTCGACCTTGGCGTCGGTGATGCGCAGGTCGGCCGCGCCCGACGGGCGGGCCAGCGTCCCGGTGATCGTCCCCTGGCCGGACAGCTGGCCGCTGAGACCCTTCACGTCGTCGGTGAATTCGGACAGCGAGGCCAGCGCGAAGGCGGGGATGGTCACGGTGGCCTGCACCGGCGCCTTGCGAAGATCGATGCCCGAACGCAAGGCGCGCAGGTCCAGCGGGGTCTTCGCGTCGACGATCAACACGCCGGCCTTGTGGATGCGCAACACGGCGCCGGCATGAATGGCGCCGGGCGCCGTCTCGATGGTCAGCGACCCGCCCAGGCCGGGGACGGTCTTCAAGGTTGAATCGCGCCCGTGGCCACGGATGTTGCGATACATGACGTCGCGCAGATCGAAGGCCACCTTGGCGTCGGGGTGAGCGACGTCGCCGGTCACCGCGGCGTTCAGCGTGGCCACGCCGCCGCTGACCCCTTGCTGGCGCATGAATTTTTCGAACAGCGGCACGGCCTCCAGATGAACCTCGTTGCTGCGCACGGCAAGGCGCACGTCTCCACGCTGGGCCAGGCGCGGTGAACCATGCGCGGGGACCACCACCGGCAGGTCGGCATCAATGTTCACCTCGGCGTGCGCAGACGGCATGGCGGCGTGGACGCGGGCGGTGGCGCGGCGGCGAGACAGCGTGCCGTCCAGCTCAGCGTCCAGCGGCGTCAAACCGTTTACCGACGCTTTTCGCAGGGCGAGGTGAACGTCGGCCAGAGGTTCGTGACGGTTGGGCGGCAGGCGATAAAGACCGTCGGTGGCGACGTGGCCGGTAAAGCGAAATCCCGTTCCGGCCAGGGCCAGTCCCTCCCAGCGAACGGCGTCGCCGGCGCGAAACTGGAGACGCGCCGGGTGCTCCAGCGCCAGCGTCTGGCGGTAGCGAGCGGTGGCAAAGTCCAGGGACAGCGCTTCCAGGCGGACGTCGGCGGCGCCCGCCGTCAGCGCCCCGCGCGCCCGCAGGCCGCCGTGCACACGCGGTCCCGCCACCGCGGCATCGACGCGCAAGCCACTTCGATCGCCGGAGGCCGTCAGCACCAGGCGATCGACGCGCGGCGCTTGCGCTGACAGCGACAGAGCCCGGGCGCGCAGGTCCACCTGGCCCGCCGGTGCCGACAGCGGCTTTTCAACGTGCGCGCGCAGCTGGGCGGCGCCGACGCGCACGGCACCGACGCGCAGTTCGGCCACGTGACCGCGCACCGTGACGGCGGCGTCGGGCAGCGTGCCGGCCACGTGCACGGCCAGCGCGCCGTCACCACGTAGATCGGGAACCCGATCGCGCGGCCCCGGCAACCGTCCCTTCAGCGTCGCGTTCAGATCGATGTCCGCCTGCGGGCCGTCGCCGTGACCGGTCAACGCCAGCGCGGCCGCCCCCACCCGCAGGGCGGCGGTGGCGATCTGCCAGCGCGTCCCTTCAGTGGTGGCCAGCAGCTTGCCGTCTTCAATCGTCAGACCGCCCAGGCCGCCAACCTCCGACGGGGCAACGTTCAAGCTGACGCGCGCCTGGGCGTCGTCGGACAGCGGCACGCCCCGCCCGCTGACGGCCAGGATCGCGTTCAGCCGGGCCACCGGCGCGCGATCGACCAGGCTGGACGGATCGGCGTTCTCGGTGGTGATCACCACGTGGTACTCGCCCAGCGTGGGTTTGCCGTCGCCGTCGCCGTCA
>JAXDMH010000419.1:0-2952 GCA_034666225.1 Myxococcales bacterium | reverse complement strand
AACTCCGCGTTCGGCAACGCCGGCGAGCGTTGCCTGGCCGGCTCGGTCGCGGTCGCGGTGGGGAAGGCCGCTGAAGGCCTCCTCGGACCGTTGGCAGATGCGGCAGCGAATATGGTGGTTGGGCCAGGGGACCAGCCTGGCGTGCAGGTTGGGCCGCTGATCCGCGCGGACCACCGCGATCGCGTCGCCGGCTGGGTCGAAAAGGGCGTGGCCGAGGGCGCGAAGCTTCTTGTGGACGGGCGCGGTCAGATATCGCGCCAGGGCTTTTTCTTCGGCCCCACGATCCTCGACAACGTGACGTCGGACATGGCGGTCGGCCGCGAGGAGATCTTCGGCCCCGTGCTGTCGATCGCTCGGGCGGCGACGCTGGACGAGGCGATCGGCCAGGCCAACCGCATGGCGCTTGGCAACATGGCCACGATATTCACGCAATCGGGACGTGCGGCCAGGGAGTTCAGGGAACGCGTGGAGGCGGGGATGACGGGCATCAACGTGCCGATCGCGCAACCGTTCGCCTTCTTCCCATTCAGCGGCTGGAAGGGCTCGTTCTTCGGCGAGCTTCACGTGCACGGCACGGACGGGATCGAGTTTTACACGCGCAAGAAAGTAGTGGTAACGCGGTGGTGACCCGAGCTCAAGTTAGATAAGGCGATCCTCCCCGCTAGCCGGGGAGGTGGCCCGAAGGGCCGGCACTTAGATAAGGCGTCCTCCCCGCTCGCCGGGGAGGTGGCCCGAAGGGCCGGAGGGGGTGCACAACCCAGCACTACCTAAACGAAAAGAGGCTCCGCCTGCGAACGCTCCAATAGTGAGCGCATGACCTGATCGTCCGGTCTTTTCTCGAACCGCTCCGCCGCATCGAGAACCCGCGGCAGCAGGTCCACGTCGCCGACCGTGTTCAAGAAGACGCCCGGGCGGCCCAGCACCCACCACACCGCCAGGTCGATGTCGCCCTGCTCCTCCAGCGGCTGGTACCACGTCGTGCGCGTATGCGTGCGCCCCGACCAAGGCCGCAGGGCGATCGATTTGATCGTCTGCACCGCGGTCCCGCGCTCAGCACACGCGGCGACAAGCGCCTCGAAGTTCTCAGCGTAGTAGGACGACTGCATGGTCACGAAGTTGTAGGGAAGCAGAACGGAATCGAAGTCGAAGCGTCCAATGCTGCGCCGGTGGTTGGCGGCGATCTGCGCTCCGTGCCCCGTGACCCCGACCCACCTCACCAGGCCCTGGTCGCGAGCCTCGACCGCCGCTTCGATCGCCCCGCCTGGGCTGAGGGCGGTATCCCACTCGATCGGATCAGACAGGTTGTGCAGCTGCCAGAGATCGACGTGGTCGACGCCCAACCGGTCCAGCGACCGATGCAGCTCCTCGCGCGCGCCTGCCGCCGTGCGCTCCCCGGTCTTGGTGGCAAGAAAAAACGAGTCGCGCGCACCACGCAACCACGGTTTGACACGTAGCTCGGCATCGCCATATGACGCCGCCACATCGATGTGATTGATGCCGTGCGCGAGTAGAACCTCGAGCGTGCGGTCGGCGACGTCCTGCGTCACCGATGACAGGGCGGCGGCGCCAAAGATGACGCGGCTGCTCTGATGGTTCGTGCGCCCGAAGCCGGCGCGAGCGATGGCCATTGAGAAAATCTTAAGGCGCAAATACCACGCCACCCGGGACATTCCGGCCCTAATGGCCGATTTTCGGGGGGCCACAGCCTAGAATCGCGCAAATGTTTGGTCGTGCTTTGGTCCTGGGCCTGTGCATCGTGGCGGCGATCTCCCCGGACGCCGTGCTCCACGGCGTGTTGGCGCCGATCCCGGTGGCGACCGCGGCTGTGCCGGCTCTAGCGGCCATCCCCACAGCCAGCCCCGCCAAGCCGGCCGCCGACCCGTCCCCGATGCGCCTGGTGATCGCGAAGATCGGGGTCGACGCCAAGATCGAAGCGCGTGGCCTCGACGCCAGCCGAAACATGCTGACCCCCAAGGACTATCACGACGTCGCCTGGTACAACCTCGGGCCGGTGCCGGGCCAGGCCGGAAATGCACTTTTGAACGGCCATGTCGACTGGTGGACAGGGTCCGCCGTCTTCACCCGGCTGAGCGAGCTGCGAGCCGGCGACAAGCTGACGGTCGTCCGCGCGGATGGCACCCGCCTGACCTTCAAGGTGACCGGCCGGCGCGTTGTCACTGCGGGCGCCCGGGTCGCCTCGCTATTCGCCCCCAGCAAGACTGCCTCGCTGACTCTCATCACATGCACGGGCGCATGGGACCCTTCGATACTGAGCGACACCCACCGTCTGCTCGTGAGCGCCGTCCTTGTTTAAGATCGCTCGAAGCCGCGCGGCGCTGGCGGCTGCATGCGCGGCTGCAGCCGTGATGGTGTCGGCCCTGCCCGTGATGGCTGCCGGCAGCTCGAACCTCTGGCCGAGCGGCGCTTCGGGCAGCCGCGCCAACACCGAATGGCGTACCGGGTCGTACGGAAATGGTGCGTTGACGCGACGAACACTGGTCAAGGCCTACATGACAGCCGGACAGGTGCTCATGCTCGGGTCGAGCGCGATCGGCCAGGGCGCCAGCGACATCCTCGTGTACAACCCGGGCCTGGTCACTGGCCCGATCGGCACCGAGACGATCCCTGCAGTGGCCAGCTTCAGCTGCAACACCCAGCGCCTCCTGGCCGGCGCACCTCCGGCGCAGGGCGTCATCGCGAGCCGCGCCGAAGAATTGGCAGGGCCTGACAGCATCCCGACGGCAGGCGCGGGGGGCTACGTTCCCTGCCACTACGCGGCGCCTGCAGCAGGCATCTACAACATCGCGTTTCTCGGTCCGCTCGGCTCTGCCTCGAACACCGACGGAGCTGTGGCTGCCGACGTCGCCCTGGCGGCGGCCGGTGACTTCAACGCGACGCAGGGGACTTCGATCGCGGCGTGGGATGCGACAGTACGCGCGAATCTGGCCTCCA
>JAXDMH010000418.1:0-5232 GCA_034666225.1 Myxococcales bacterium | reverse complement strand
TTTCCCCTCACCCTGCGCGAGGTGCGCTGGCCGGCCGGCGCCGCGGCCACCGTAGTCGGGCGCGCGCTGTCCAGCGTCGGGAACGTCGCTGTCACCAAGGCCCAGGACGATCACGCGTCGTTCGAGGCCAAGAACAAGCTGCACCTGCCCGCCGACCTTCGGCCCACCACGCCTTACTGGCTGGAGACGCCACCCGAGGCCGGTCTTTACCCGGTGGCCGATCCGCGCCTCATCGGCACGCCGGAAGCCGACGCTCCGCTGCGCGTGGAGTTTGTCTTCGCCGCTGGCGCGCGCACGGTCACCCTGGTTCGCCCGGTCAGCTTCAAATGGACCGACCCGGTGATGGGCGAACGTTACCGCCCGCTGGAGATCACCCCGGCGGTCTCCGTGCGGCCCGACGGCGACGTCCTGATGTTCCCCGACACCGACAAGGCCGCCCGCGCGTTGACTGTTCATCTGACCGCGGGCGTTGCGGGCGTCTCGGGGACCGTTCGACCGATGGCGCCGACCGGCTGGTCGATCGAGCCGGCCTCGATCCCGTTCTCGCTGCCGAACAAGAACAGCGAGGCGTCGGTGACGTTTCACGTCCGCAGCGCCGCCAAGCCCGGCGGCGCCCAGCCTGGCGTCCTGCACGTCGTCGCAGAAGTGGGCGGGGCGCACCTGTCGCGGGGGATCGTCCGCATCGAACACGCGCACATCCCCACGCAGACCCGCCTGGTCGACGCCGACGTGCGCCTGGTGCCGCTGGCGCTGCTCACCGGCGGAACCCGCATCGGTTATCTGCCCGGGCCCGGCGACGAGGTGCCGGCCAGCCTGCGCCTGGTCGGTTACGACGTGACGATCCTGGGCGACGACGCGCTGGTGGCCGGCGGCGCGCCCGCGCTGGCGCGGTTCGACGCCATCGTGGTTGGCGTGCGGGCCTTCAACACCAACGACCGCCTGCGCACCAACCACGCCACGCTGATGGCCTACGTCGCCGCCGGCGGCGTGCTGGTCGTTCAGTACAACACCAACAACCGCCTGGCCCCGCTGTCGGCCGCCATCGGCCCCTATCCCTTCGAGATCGGCCGCGAGCGCGTCACCGATCAGGAAGCCGCCGTGACGTTCGTGCAGGATCACCACCTGGCCCTGACCATGCCCAACGCCATCACCGCCCGCGACTTCGACGGCTGGGTTCAAGAGCGCGGCCTTTACTTTGCCGAGACCTGGGATGCCCACTATGAAACCGTGCTGTCGATGCACGACCCCAGCGAAAAACCGCTGGCCGGCAGCATCCTGTGGGCCCGCCACGGCAAGGGGACATTCGTCTATACCGGCCTGGCCTTCTTCCGACAGCTTCCCGACGGTGTGCCGGGCGCGTTCCGTCTCTTCGCCAACCTCCTGGCCGGAGGGCACGCGCCGCATGGGCGTTGATTCACAGAATCCGCCAGCGGCCCCGTCGGCGCCCGACGGCGACCGCGCCGAGCTGCGCGACGCCCCGCCATTTCTCGACTGGCCGCGCATCTATCTGATCGTCCTTGGCGCCCTGGCCGTCGAGATAGTGGTCTTCGCCATCGTCACCGCCGCCGCCGCGCGATGAGCCCGCTCGACTGGCTGGTTCTGTTCGGCACGCTGGGCGGCATCGTCGGCTACGGCGTCTGGAAGACGCGCGGCCCGCGCGACGCCGCCACCTATCTGCACGGCGGCTATCAGCAGAAATGGCACACCATCGGTCTGTCGGTGATGGCCACCCAGGCCAGCGCCATCACCTTCCTCTCCACGCCCGGGCAGGCGTACCAGGACGGCATGCGTTTCGTGCAGTTCTATTTCGGCCTGCCCATCGCCATGGTCGTGCTGTCGGTGGCGTTCGTCCCGCGCTTTTACGGGCTGCGCGTCTTCACCGCCTACGAATATCTGGAGGGCCGATTCGATCTGAAGACGCGCCGGTTGGCCGCCTTTCTGTTTCTGGTCCAGCGCGGTCTGTCTGCCGGCATCACCATCTATGCCCCCGCCATCATCCTGTCGACGATGCTGGGCTGGCCGCTGAACCTGACCTGCCTGGCCATGGGCGGCCTGGTCGTGCTGTACACGGTCGCTGGCGGAACGCGCGCGGTCAGCCAGACCCAGAAGCACCAGATGATCGTCATGCTGGGCGGGATGATGGTGGCCTTCGTGGTGATCGTGGGGCGGCTTCCCCCCGACCTCGGTTTTGGGCACGCCGTGCAGCTGGCCGGCGCCTTCGGCAAGCTGAACCTCATCGATCTGTCCACCGACCCCGGCAATCGATACACGCTGTGGTCGGGTTTGACCGGCGGCTTTTTTCTGGCGCTGGCCTACTTCGGGACCGATCAGTCGCAGGTGCAGCGCTATCTGTCGGCGCGATCGATCACGGAAAGCCGCCTGGGCCTGCTGTTCAACGGCCTGTTCAAGGTGCCGATGCAGTGCCTGATCCTGTTCGTGGGCGTGATGGTTTTCGTCTTTCACCAGTTCCACCAGCCGCCGCTGTTCTTCAATCAGGCCGAACTGGCTCGCGCCCACGCCGTGCCGGCCGCCGCCGCCGCGCTGGACCGCGTCCAGACCGCGTACGACCAAGCGTGGATCGGCAAATCAGCGGAGATCCACCGCCTGGTGACGGCGCTCTCCGCCGGAACCGCCGCCGACGTCGCCGCCGCCAAGGTGGGCGTTCGCGCCGCAGAGACCACCATCGCCTCGCTGCGCGCGCAGACCAGGACCATCATCGCTGGCGCGGTGCCGCACGCCGCGACCAAGGACGCCGACTACATCTTCATCAGTTTCGTCATGCAGAATTTTCCGCGCGGGCTGGTCGGCCTGCTGCTGGCGGTGATCATCTGCGCCGCCATGTCCTCGACGGCCAGCGAGCTGTCGGCGCTGGGCTCGTGCACGGTCGTCGATTTTTACCGGCGCAGCATCCGTCCCGGTATGCCCGACGCTCATTATATGAAGGCGGCGCGCGTCGGCACGGCGCTGTGGGGCGGACTGGCTGTGCTGTTCGCCGTGTACGCGGCGCTGCTGGACAACCTCATCCAGGCGGTGAACATCCTCGGCTCTCTGTTCTACGGGACGATCCTGGGGATGTTCCTGGTGGCCTTCTTTCTCAAGCGGGTGCGGGCCACGCCGGTCTTCGTCGCGGCGCTGCTGTCCGAGGCGCTGGTGATCGTCGTGTTCGCGTTTACCCGCGTCGGTTTCCTCTGGTACAACGTCATCGGCTGCGCAGCGGTGATGCTGCTGTCCTTGATCCTCGACGGCGCCATCACCCGCGATCGAACGCCGGCGGCCATCTGAAGCAACAACCTCCCTCACCTCTGGAGCTCTCTCATGACGAATCATCTGTTCCGTCTGACCGCCGCTGTTCTGGTTGTCGGCGCCCTGTCGGTCGGGGCGCGCGCCTCCGCCGCGCCCGGCGGCTTTCAGGAGGACTATCTGGCTCAGCTGGGCGACGTGGAAAAGAAACTGATGTCGCTGGAAGACGCCATGCCGCCCGCGAAGATGTCCTGGCGGCCCGACAAGGGCGTCCGCTCTGTCTCCGAGGTCTACCTGCACGTGGCCTTCGGCAACTACGGTTTTCTGAAATCCGTGGGCATCGACCCGCCCGCCGACGCCGGCGTCTCGGCCGACGCGGCCAAGTGGGACACCAAGACCACCGACAAGGCCGAGATCAAGAAGGTGATGGAGAAGTCCTTCGAACACGTGCGCACCAGCGTGAAGGCCATCCCCGACGCTGATCTCGACCAGAAGATAAAGCTGTTCGGCAAGTTCGAGATGACCAAGCGGGCCGCCCTGATCGCGCTCATCGCGCACATCAACGAGCATCTGGGGCAATCGATCGCCTACGCCCGCACGAACAAGATCGCGCCCCCCTGGAGCAAGAAGGGCTCCTGAGACGGAACGCTCATCGCCATTCGTGCGGCGCGGGACGGTCGGGCTTGCGGCGCGCGCCCGGTCGGTAAAAACTCCCGTATGCGCAACAGCTCTGTCGCCTTGTGTTCACTGGCTGCCGCGGTCGCCGCTCTGGCGGTTTCCCCCACCGTGTCGGCCCAGGCTCCCGCCCCGACGTGGCGGGGCACGCCTCCTGCGGCTGCCGCGCCTCCCGCGCCGGCGGCCGGCCAGTGGCGCGGCTATCCGGTTCAACCACCACCGCCGCCGGTGGTCGAACGCGTGGAGCCCCGCCGCGGTTTCGTCTGGATGCCCGGCCATCACGACTGGCAAGGCGGTCGCTACGTTTGGGTTCCCGGTGTCTGGGTTCGCGAACGGCAAGGCCGCCGCTGGCATCCCGGTCGCTGGGAGATGCGCGGTGACAGGTACCTGTGGATCGAAGGCGAGTGGCTGCCTGACCAACCCCAGGCCCCGGCCCCTGCCTTCGTCGTCGAGACGCCGCCCCCGCCGCCGCCGCCCCCCGCCACGACTCCTGAACCCGCCGTGCGCGTCGGCTTTGTCTGGATCCCGGGCGCGCACGAGTGGCGCGACGGACGGTACGTCTGGGTCGAGCCCCGCTGGGAACGCGAGCACCCCGGCGCCCGCTGGCATCCCGGTCACTGGGATCGCGACGAACGCCGCCACGTCTGGCACCCCGGCGAATGGCACGCCGAGCACGATCACGATCAGGAACGCGGGCGCGGTCGCGGACACGACCACGACCGCGGACACGACCACGACCACGACCACGACCACGACCACGACCACGACCGTCGGTAATCGTGTCGCGCCTCGGTGAGGCGACCTGTTGTTGCCGCCGCCGCAACAAGTAGCGCCCCAGGCAACAACTCCCATCGTCGCGCGACGCAAAACCCCTTGCGTCACGCGGAAGGCCGGGCGTTCCGCGGCTGGCCTCGTTTGTGCTTATATAAAAATCGTAATGTCAGTTACGAAAACTTTTGATGGCAATGAGTCTCGTCGTGAACCGAACGAAGCCCCCAGCGGCGCAGCGTCACGGCCGCAAGGGCTGTTGCACCTGCCCACCTGGTCGCGCCTGCGCGTGGCCAGCAAGCAGCGCACGCTGCTGGGTCGGGGCGGCGATTTCTTCGAGGTCTTCCAGCACCGCGACGACCGCGTGACCACCGTGATGGCCGACGTTTGCGGCAACGGACCGGGCGCCGCCGCACACGTGTCGGACATTCGCTGGGCCTTGCGCCAGCACCTGGCCCGCGCCGAATCGCCGGGCGCGATCCTGACGGCGGTGAACGAATGGTTGGTCGGCCACAAGGGCTCGGATCGTTTTGTGACTGCGGTCTGCGC
>JAXDMH010000417.1:0-2870 GCA_034666225.1 Myxococcales bacterium | reverse complement strand
GACGGCGCTCCGTTCTTCGCCGGCGATCGCTTGCGCTTTGCCTATACCGCGCCCGTCGCCGGTTTTCTGATGATCTTCGGCGTCAACGACGATGGGAAGATCTTCCCGTACTACAGCGACGGCAGGTTGGTCGGCATTCCGGTGGCGGCCGGGGCGCGGAGCATCCTGCCCGGCTCCGTCGAGCTGGACGGCCATCGAGGTCTGGAACGGGTCTTCGCCCTGTGGTCCGACAAGCCGATCAACGGCGAGCCGGTGCGAAAAGCGGTGGCCGGCGCGCTGGCCACGGTGGGCGACATCGGGCTGGTGGCGCAGCTGGAGGTGCCGGCCGCTCAGGTGTCATACCTGCTGCGGCGGCCCTGATGGTTTTCCTGCGCGCGCTGACCGTGTCCGTTCTGCTGGCCGTCGCCCTGGTGGTCATCGCCGGTGGCGGCGTCGCACACGCGCAGCAGGTCCGCCAGGCGCTGCTGCTCGGCAACGACACGGGCAATGATCCCACCCGCGGCCTTCGCTATGCCGAACAGGAAGTCGTTCGAATGGGCGAGCTGCTCCGACGGTCCGGCGACTTCGACACCGTCGAGGTTCTGCGCGGCGGGCGTCGCGCCGACGTCGAGCGTGCCCTGACCGCGGCCGCAGGCAAGCTGGCCGCCGCCCATGAGGCGGGCCATTCGACGCTGTTTCTCTTCTATTACTCCGGTCATGGCGACAATGAGGCGCTGGAGCTGGGGGGGACCCGTCTGCCGTTGCGGGACCTGCGCACCTATCTCGAGAAATTGCCGGCAGACATCCGGGTGGCCTTCGTCGATGCCTGCCAGTCGGGCGCGCTGACCGGGGTCAAGGGGGGCCGTCGCGCGCCTGTCTATGACCTTCACCTGGCTGACACCGGCAATGTCAGGGGACTGGCCGTCGTCACGTCATCGACCGCGACCGAACTGTCGCAAGAGTCGGAAGATCTGCACGGCTCGTATTTCTCGAACAATCTGATGGCCGGACTGCAAGGCCTGGCCGATACCTCGCGCGATGGGCAGGTGACCTTGGCGGAGGTCTACGACTTTGCTTTTCGGCGGACCCTGGCCAACACGGCGGCCAACCTGACCGGCGGGCAGCATCCCACCTATGATTTTCGCATGTCGGGAACCGGTGACGTGGTCCTGACGCGCATTCGCGCCAAGGACGGTCAGCTGCGGTTCCAGCACGAGGCCGGCGCGACCTATACCGTGTTCGGCCATGATCAGATGAGCGCCGAGGTGATCGCCGAGCTGGTCACCAACCAGAACGAGGATCTGTACCTGGCCATCCCCGCGGGAAAATATCGGGTGGTGCGCCGCACGATGGCCGGCGTCTCGGAGTCGACCGTGCACCTGGTCGGCGGCAGCGCCGTCACCCTCCAGCCGCAGCAGATGACGCCCATCCTGGTCAGTCGCGGCGATGGCGTGCGCAAGAAGGGCGGCCGCCTCTATCTACCGCAGACGCTGGAGGCCCACGTCGGCGTCGTCACCAGCGCCGTCGCCGGCACCGAGCCGCTGCTGGCCAGCGGCGGCCTCGCCACCATGCTGAACGGAAGGGCCCTGTCTTACCGCGCGAAAGTGGACGTCTCTTCGGTGGCCGCCGACGTGCAGGGTTACCGCACGTCGATCCTGCGCGTGACCCCTGCCCTGCAGCTGCTGCTGCCCGTGTTGACTGGCGACAGAATCGCCCTGCTGCTCGGCCCGTCGCTGGGGATGCCCATTCTTCGTCAGACCGGCGATGGAGCCACCAGCTCGTTCGGCTTTGGATACGGCGGCCTCGCTCTGGCGATGGCCCGGCTGACCGACCGTGCCTGGCTGACCGCCGCCCTGGAGGGCGGCGGCGAACTGTTTCGCGTGGACGGCCGTCGCACGAACAAGGCGGTCGCCGGCCTGTCTCTGGGCGGCGCCGTCGGTTTCTAGATACCCACGGCGGCGCCCCACCCCAGCCATCGCCGGACCCGTTATCCGGAGCTGTCCCCTCCGTCAGCGCCGGCCGGGCCGGGACAGGACATCTCGTCAGCACCCTGGTGCTCGTGCTGGTGGTTGCTGTCGCCGCCGTCGTCGGTGTCATTGTCCTGGTCGTCGTCGTTCGACGATTGGCCCTCCTGCTGATCGCCGTTGTCTCCGTCGTGTTTTCTCAGGTCGCGGCAGCCCATCTTGGCGCAGTCGTCGTCGTTGTTGTCGTTGTTGCCTTCGTTGGCATCACCGCTCTCCTTGGATGATTCGTCAGACGCGTCGTCGTTCTCCATCGCCTGGCTGGAGCCGCCCGGGTGGGTGGCACAGACAAACTTGTCGGGCTGACCATCATCGTCGACGTCGCGCGGCTCCTTCGTGGCGCCGGCTGGTGTCGCCACGCATTTCATGTGACCACCCCCGGTATCAAAACAGCTCTCGATGGGAGCTGCTGTCGTTCCGATCGACGAGCCCTTCGAACAAGCAAGGGATCCGGACAACACAACAACTGACGCGAGGCACAACGCATTTCTCATTCTCCACTCTCCTTTCAAACGCGTCTGTGCCCGGTTCGTCAAGAACCTGCGGCGAAACCTTCAAGGCGGCGAAATCATGCGGCCGGCAGCGTGACGACGAACTGGATCCATCCGGGAGGGTTCAACACCACCCTGACCGTTCCTCCCATCAAGGAAAGCATGGCCGCCACCAGCGAGAGGCCCAGGCCGCTGTGGCTTCCATCGGTGCGAGCGGAATCTTTGCGCCAGAACGATTCAAAGAGATGCGGCAGATCATCCTTTGCAAGCTGGTCATTGGTGTTGCCGATGGTGATGACCACGTGATCGCCTTCGAGCGCTGCCGACAGACCGATCCGCCCCGACGCTGGCGCGTAGGTGGTGGCATTGCCCAGCAAAT
>JAXDMH010000416.1:0-3688 GCA_034666225.1 Myxococcales bacterium | reverse complement strand
GTACGCGCGGCGTCGTCGACGTGCGGGTGACCAGCGACCAGAAGCAGATCATCGTCGTCGCCCAGGCGCCCGGCACCACCACGCTGCTGGTCATCATGCGCGACGGGGCGCGCATCGAATACAACATCACCGTCTCGCACATCCGGCCGCGGCGAAACATCCGTCTGGACGTCTACGTCATTCAGATCGAGCGACGGCGCGGGTTGCAGCTGGGGATCCTGTGGCCCGGTTCCATCGTGGGGACAACGACGTTCAACGCCACCGTCGATCAGAGCCACACGTACACCGGCACGTTGAATCTGGTCTCGACGATTCTCCCCACCATCGATCTGGTTCGCACCAAAGGCTGGGGCAAGCTGCTGGATCAGGCGTCGGTGGTCGCGGCGAACGGCCAGGAGGGGAATTACAACAGCGGCGGCGAGGTCTATTTCCGGGTGGTGGGCGGGTTCGCCGCCACCCTGCAGAAGGTCGAGTTCGGCACCATGGTCAACGCCCGCCTGTCGTACGACGACGTCAGCGGCCGCATCGAAGGGCACATCAAGACCGACGTCTCGAAGATCACCGCCACCAGCCCCGACGGCGTGCCCACGCTATCGCGCGTTCTGGTCGACACCGAGGTGAATCTGGAACTGGGCCAGTCCATCGCCCTGGCCGGCCTGTTCTCCGACGACGAGAACTATCAGCTGACCGGCCTGCCCCTGCTCAGCGAGATCCCCATCATCGGCTATTTCTTCGGCAGCCACGGCAGCCGCGAACGCCACATCGAGAACGTCATCTTCATCGTTCCCACGCTGGTGGGTGCGGTCGGCATCGATCAACGCGATCGCGTGTCGGAGGCCTTCCGGCTGTTCCGCCAATACAGCGGTGACGAAGGCAGCGACGAGACCGATCGCGACCTTGGCAAATTGAACAAGGATGCCGTCGTCAAGGTCGCTCCGGGGAAACGCGATCCCATCTTCGACGACGCCGCCGCCAAGCCGACGCCCAGGTCCACCAGTCGGGCCTTGAAAGGAAAAGAATGAACCCGCCGGCCACGACCAGCGGCCAGAACAAGCGGCCCTTGGCCCTCAGTTTTCGGCTGTCTCTTTTCATCCACCGGCGCGAAGGGTCGCTGGAAAGGTTCGAACCGAACGGCACCACCGTGGTCCTGGGCTCTGACCCAGCCTGCGACGTGGTGTTGTCCGGCGGGAAAGTGGCCCCCCGGCACGCGGTCATCGAATTCGCGGAGGGCGTCCTGACCGTCACCGATCATTCGGCCCAGGGAACCGACGTGGGCGGGCGCAAGGTTCGCAACGCCCGGTCGGTCTTCGAGCCCAAGGACGTCCTGCGCATCGCCGACCATCACCTGCGCGTGCAGATCACCGCCGGTGCGGCCCGCCCGCATCTATCAGCCCCCACCCAGGTGATGAAGGCCGTCGAGCTGATCGACAGGTCCGATTTTGCCGTCGACATCGACGACGACGATACCGACGCCGGCGACACCGCGGCCGCCGAGGGCGCCCCCCACTCGCTGGCACAGGGGATCCTGCCGGCGCTCCAGGCCGCGCCCGCCGTCAACCAACCGTCGCCGGTCCCGGTCCCGGTCGCCATCCCGGCCAAGGCGCCCAAGCGCGAGGTGTCCGTCTCCGTGCGCCGGCGCATCCACCGCGATCTGATCGACAACCTGGATCTGGCGCGCCTGGAACGCAGCCGCATGAACGACCACCTGCTGCGCGCCAAGGTGGCCCATGCCCTGGGCCAGATCGTCGAGCGATACCGCTCCGAGATGCCCTCCGACGTCGACACCGCTCGCCTGGTCGAGGAGCTGGCCTATGAAGCCATTGGCCTGGGCCCGCTGGAGCCGCTGCTGGCCGACGACAAGGTCGCCGAGATCATGGTCGTCGATCCGCAGACCATCTACATCGAACGCGAACGCAAGGTGTTCCTGACCGACTCTCACTTCACCGACGAGGAATCGACCCGCGCCGTGCTAGAGCGGATCGTGGCGCCTCTGGGCCGCCGCATCGACGAATCGTCGCCGCTGCTGGACGCGCGCCTGGCCGACGGTTCGCGCGTCAACGCCGTGGTGCGGCCGCTGGCCCTGCGCGGCACCTGCATCACCATCCGCAAATTCCCGGCCGCGCCCCTGGCCATGGATGACCTGATCACCTTTGGAACCATCACCCCACGCATGGCCCGGTTTCTCCAGCGCGCCGTCACCGTGCGCAAGAACCTGCTCATCTCGGGCGGTACCGGCAGCGGAAAGACGACGCTGCTGAACATCCTGTCGGGCGCCATTCCCGAGCACGAACGCATCGTCACCATCGAAGACGCCGCCGAGCTGCGCCTGCGCCAGCCCCACGTCGTCTCGCTGGAGAGCCGGCCCTCCAACATGGAGGGCAAGGGCGAGATCTCCATCCGCGATCTGGTCCGCAACGCCATGCGCATGCGCCCCGATCGCATCATCGTCGGCGAATGCCGGGGCGGCGAGGCGCTGGACATGCTCCAGGCCATGAACACCGGCCACTCTGGGTCGATGACCACCACCCACGCCAACAACCCGCCCGAGGCGGTCAAGCGCATCGAGACGCTGTCGCTGATGTCGGGGCTGGACATGCCGTCGCGCGCGCTGCGCGAGCAGATCGCCGCCGCCATCGAGGTCATCGTCCAGCAGACCCGTCTGTCCGACGGCACGCGCAAGATCACCAGCATCGCCGAGGTGATCGGCCTCGACGACGACGGGCAGATCGAGACGCGCGAGATCTTCGGCTACCGGCAGCTGGGCACCGGGCCCACCGGCCAGGTCAACGGCGAGTTCTACGCCACCGGCAACCTGCCCACCTTCGTGGGCGACTTCGTGACCCGCGGCCTGGTGAAGGGAGAAGAGGAGGTCGTATGAACCTGAACCTGGCGCTGGACCAGCCCGTCGTCGCCTGGACCGGCATGGCCCTCATCGTGGCGGGTGTCGGAACGACCGGCGCGTTGATCTGCATCCGCGACAGCTTCCTGCGGCAGTGGTGGCGCAATTACATGGCCATGCTGGAACGGAAGAAACGCGCCCTGTACTTTGACCTGACGCCGCAGCAGATCCCGCTGCTGCAGCTGCTGGGTTTGGTGGCCGGGCTCGCCGGCGGCCGCTATTACGACGTCAAGATGTACCTGCTGGCGCCGGCGGCGCTGTTCGCGCCGCGGGTCGCCTTCATCATCTTGACCAAGCAGCGGCGCGAGGCGATCGAGCAGCAGATCGTCCCCTGGCTGACCGTCCTCATCAACACCTTGAAGGTCACCGGGTCGCTGGCCGATGCCCTCCGCCAGTCGCTGGAGCTGACGCAGGGGCCGCTGGGTCAGGAGCTGGACCTGACGTTGAAGGAGATCAAGATGGGCCTGCCCCTGCCAGAGACGCTGCGTTCGATGTCGCAGCGAATCGGCAGCGAGATCTTCGCGACGGTGGTCACCGTCATCATCATCGGACGCAGCACGGGCGGCGCGCTGCCGGAGATCCTGGGGCGCACGGCGGGGGCGCTGCGCGAACGCTTTCGCCTGGAGGGCGTCCTGCGCAAACAGACGGCCAACGCCAAGATGCAGCTGATCGTCCTTCTGTGCAGCCCCATCGGCGTCGTGCTGCTGTTCCGGGTGATGGACAAGAAATTCTTTGATCCGATCGTCAACGGGGGGCTGATCGGCTACGGCATCATCGGCGTCTTGCTGG
>JAXDMH010000415.1:0-3219 GCA_034666225.1 Myxococcales bacterium | reverse complement strand
CAAGCCGCCGGTGGGCGGCGAGTGTTACGACGGCACCTGCACCAACATCCGCATGAGCGCCGACAACTACACGGTGAAGGTGCCGGGTCCCTGGGCGGTGGCCATCCACGCCATCGACGGTCTGGGCAGCGACGAGATGCCGGCCGTGGTGGCGTCGCTGAATGATCCCGTTTATGACCCCGACAAGATGAACGACGGGATCATCGGCGCTGCCGTCTTCCGATCGACCAAGCAAAGTTACGTGGTGGCTTCCGCCGCGCAGGATGGAAAAGCGCCCGACATGATGACCTATCAGGTGCCGGGCGCCTCTTCGGGCCGGCACATCGTGTTCGACGCGCCGGAGGCCCCCGATGGTCAGGCCCAGGTCACCGCGACGGTGTCGGGTGATCATTGCGCGGTGGCCATCGCGCCGGGCGCTGGATTCGCGGGGCGCCCGCTCATGTTCCAGGTGACCAGCGTGGCCGACGGCTGCAAGGCCACCGAGGACACCAACGTCGGGGCGGGAACGCCTCCGCCCGGTGGCGGCGTTCTGCCCATCGGCAACGGGAACCCGCCCGCCGGCGGCAGCAGTGGCGGTGGTGATAATGGCGGCGCCGGGGGCGACTCGAACCCGGGCGGCGGCAACGGCAACCCTGGCGAGACCAGTTCACTGACCGGCGGTTGCGGCTGCGTCCTGGCGAAGACCACCAACACTTCGCTCTCGCTTGGCGGGGCGCTGGCCGGCGTGATGGTCGCGCTGGCGGCGGCCCGGCGACGCAAGCGCAGGTAGCGTTCCGCTCTCATCTGTCACGTCCACCTCCTCCGCGTGGGCGGCTCCTGTCGCTGCGGGAAACCTTCCCCATGCTCGCTCCGCTCGCTGCGCGAAAGGGGCCTGCTGGCCCCTCGCGCGGGCTCGCCTACCTGGACAATGACAGATACCACCACGGTGACGAAGTGCTGTCCTCGGTCTTCCTGACGTTGCACTTCTGAATTTCCAACCTCAATGGGCGATGGCCGAGTTTCGCGCAGAACGTGCCGGCTCCTCACGCCCGAAACGAAAGGTTTTCGCGGTGGCGTGGTCAAAGCGCGGCGCCTGGCCGCGTTTTCCCGCGGATCTGCTGTTGGAACGCACATTGCTGCTAGTCAACCCATGAGGAAAAACCTGGCACCGAAAAAGGCCGACTCGGTTTTGGTCATTGGGTGGGTGGCACCCCAGCGCCGGCTGGACGCCGGGACCGCGCTGCGCGCCATCCTCTCGCAGCACGAAAAGATCCGTCTCCTGCTGACGCGGGCGCGGTCCGTCGCTGACGCGGCCCTGGATCAACTGCCGGTGGCCCCCGACGCCGTCGCCTCGGTGATCGGCGATCTGCGGTCGACGATGGAGATCCACCTGACCTTCGAGGAACGCACCCTGTTGCCGCTGCTGGAAGCCGATCCGCCCCTGGGGCCCGAGCGCGCCCAGAGGCTGCGCGAGGAGCACCGCCAGCAACGCCACATGCTGGCCACGATTCACGGCGAGGCGTCCGCTCACCCGACCTTGCCGACACTGGCGGCCAAGCTGGTGTTCCTGGCCGCCTGGCTGATCGCGGACATGAACGAAGAAGAGCGGTGCCTGCTGGTGTCCGACGTGGTTCGCGATGACAGCGTCGCCGTCGACCAGAACACCGGTTGACGGTTCGTCAGGCGGAGCACAGCGGGAACAACAGCGAAGGCCACCCCATGAACATCACTGCCGGCGATCTGGCCCGTTTTTCCATCGAAGCCCCCCGCTATACCAGCTACCCAACCGCCGCTGAGTTCCAGACCGCGGTGGGCGTGGCCGCTTATCGCGATGCCTTGCGCGCGGCAGGCGGCGCGGGCGCCGGAGCCGGCGGCCCGCCTCTGTCGCTTTACGTCCACCTCCCTTTCTGCCGGGCCGTCTGTCATTTCTGCGGCTGCCACGCCCTGGTGGCGCGCACCAGCGAGCGCATCGATCGCTACCGCCAGGCGCTGACCCACGAGATGTCGACGGTGGCGCAGGCGCTGGGGCGCGCCCGACCCGTGGGCGAGCTGCATTTTGGCGGCGGCAGCCCGTCACTGCTGGAGCCGGACACCTTCGCCAGCTTGATGGCCGATCTGCGGGCGACGTTTCCTTTTGCGCCGGACGCGGCCATTTCCTTGGAGGCTGATCCCCGCACCACCGACGGTGCGCGGCTGCAGCGCTACAAGGATCTGGGTGTGCGCCGCCTCAGCTTCGGCTTTCAGGACTTCGACCCGCGGGTCCAGCGTGCCATCGGACGAAATCAAAGCGCCGAGGTTTCGAAGACGGCGTATGCCCAGGCCCGCGCCGTCGGCTTCGACAGCATCAATGTCGACCTTTGTTATGGACTGCCGGAACAGACCGAGGAGGGATTCGCCCGCACCGTGGACGAGGTGATCACGCTTGGCCCCGACCGCATCGCCATCTTTGGCTATGCGCACGTCCCCTGGATGAAACCGATGCAGCGGCGCATGCCCATCGCCACGCTGCCCGGCACGGCGCTGCGCCTGCGCTTGATGGCCGGCGCGCGCGCGGCCCTGCTGGCCGCCGGCTATCGCGCCATCGGTCTGGATCATTTCGCCCGGCCCGGCGACGCGCTGACGGTGGCCATGGAGACCGGCAGACTGCACCGCAATTTTCAGGGGTATACGACCACGGCCACCGACACCCTGATTGGCCTGGGCCTGTCGGCGATCAGCGAGCTGCCGGGCGGCTATTTCCAGAATCAGCGCGACCTGGGGGACTATCAGCGGACGGTGGCCGACGGCAATCTGGCCACGGAGCGCGGCGTCTTGCGTTCGCACGAAGACCTCCTGCGCGGTGAGATCATCCGCGCGCTCATGTGCAACTTCCGCATCGACGTCGGCGCCATCGAACAGCATTTTGGCGTCGATTTCGCCGAGCATTTCGCCGACGAACTGGAAGAGCTGCAGGCGCTGGCCCGGCAGGGCCTGGTGCGACAGGACGGCATCGCCATCTGCTTGACGCCTCTGGGAACGGTGTTCGTGCGCAACGTGGCCCGGGTCTTCGATGCCCACCGCCGGGCCGCCACCGCCGCGGCTGCAGACGCGCGCTTTTCGCAGACGGCCTGAAAGCCGCCGGGAGGTTTGCGCCTGGCCGTGACCGTGCGAGATTTCATCGTGAGCATGACAAACCAGCGGCGGCCACAGCGGGAGCGCAGGCGGTGAGCCCGTTCGTTCTGGTTGTCGACGACGACGAGG
>JAXDMH010000414.1:0-3065 GCA_034666225.1 Myxococcales bacterium | reverse complement strand
TCCAATCGCGTGCTGGAGCTGACGCCGGGTGGCCCTGTCCCATACGGCGGCGGCTACGTCGAGTACGTGGCCCGCAGCGGTCACGAAGCGCCCGGGCTGCGCTAGCGCTCCTAGCGCACCGCCTTCGAAGTTACCGAGGACACGCGCAACAGAAACACGACGGTTACATCCGCCGGCGCACACTGCCGGTGATGAGCGTCAACAGCTGGTCCGCCGACCCGCCGGCGCCGCCGAAGGGCGAGACGACGTCCGAAGCGTCGGCGCAGATCACCGGCAAACGCTCGACCGTCGACGCCATCGACTTCGGGCGCGCCGTCCTGGAACACCTGACGCACACCTGCGCCAAGGAGCTGCGCGACGCCTCGGCGCTGGACCTTTACCAGGCCATGGCCCACACCGTGCGCGATCGCCTGGTGCATCGCTGGCTGGCCACGCAGCGGACGTACTTCGAACACGACGTCAAACGCGCCTACTACCTGTCGTCGGAGTTCCTCACCGGCCGTAGCCTGGGCCTGTGTCTTTTGAACCTGGATCTTTACGGCGCCGCCGAGACGCTGGCCGCCCAGCACGGGTTCGATCTGGGCGACGTGCTGGAACGCGAGGGCGATCCGGGCCTGGGCAACGGCGGTCTCGGCCGTCTGGCCGCCTGTTTCATGGACTCGCTGGCCACGCTGGAGCTGCCCGCCGTCGGGTACGGCATCCGTTACGACTTCGGCATGTTCGAACAGTCGATCGAAGACGGCCGTCAGGTCGAACGCCACGACAACTGGTTGCACCTGGGCAACCCCTGGGAACTGCCCCGCCACGAAGACGCCCAGACCGTGAAGTTTTACGGACGCGTGGAGATGCGCCACGACAGCGCCACCGGCCGCCTGTACGCCGACTGGGTCGACGCCCGTCCCGTCGTCGGGTTGCCCTACGATTCGTTCATCGTCGGCCACCGGGTCAACAACGTGAACACCCTGCGCCTGTGGGCGGCGCGCGCCACCCGCGACTTCGATCTGCAGTTCTTCAACGAGGGCGACTATCGCCGCGCCGTCGAAGAAAAGATCGACACCGAGAACATCTCCAAGGTCCTGTACCCCAACGATCAAAGCGACGAGGGGCGCGAGCTGCGCCTCAAGCAGCAGTATTTTTTCGTCGGCTGCTCCATCGCCGACATCATCAAGCGCTACAAGCAGAACCATACCTCGTTCGATGGGTTCGCCGACAAGGTGGCCATCCAGCTGAACGACACGCATCCGTCCATCGGCGTGGCCGAGTTGATGCGCGTGCTGGTGGATCTGGAGGGCCTCGACTGGGACATGGCCTGGTCCATCACCGAAAAGACCTTCGGCTACACCAACCACACGCTGCTGCCGGAGGCGCTGGAGCGCTGGCCGGTGGCCATGTTCGGGCGCCTGCTTCCCCGCCACCTGCAGATCATCTTCGAGATCAACCAGCGATTCCTGCGCCAGGTGCAGACCCGCTGGCCCGGCGACGACGATCGCCTGCGTCGGATGTCGATCATCGAGGAAGGACACCGCCAGCAGGTGCGCATGGCCAACCTGGCCACGGTGGCCGCCCACAGCGTCAACGGCGTGGCCGCGCTGCACACCGAGCTGATCAAGAGCCAGCTCCTCTCCGATTTTTACGAGCTGTGGCCCGACAAGTTCAACAACAAGACCAACGGCGTGACGCCTCGCCGCTGGCTGCTGTACGCCAACCCTCTGCTGACCCGGCTCATCACCACCACGCTCGGATCATCTGAATGGATCGATCGGGACCTGTCGCGCCTGCGCGAGCTGGCGGCCTTCGCCGACGATCCGGATTTTCTGGACGCCCTGTGGGACGTCAAGCAAGAGAACAAGCGGGCCCTGATCCCCGTCGTGCAACGACGCACCGGCGTGGAATTGCCGGTCGACGCCATGTTCGTGGCGCAGGTGAAGCGCATCCATGAGTACAAGCGCCAGCTTCTCGCCTGTCTGCAGATCATCGGCCACTACATGGCCATCAAACGCGACCCGTCGCTGGACACCGTGCCGCGCGTCTACGTCTTCGCCGGCAAGGCCGCGCCCGGGTACACCATGGCCAAGCTGCACATTCGGCTGCTGAACGACGTGGCGGCGGTGATCAACGCCGATCCCGTGGTGCGCGGGCGCCTGGCCATGGTCTTCGTTCCGAACTACGGCGTGTCGCTGGCCCAGGGGATCATCCCGGCCGCTGATCTGTCGGTGCAGATCTCCACCGCCGGCAAGGAGGCGTCGGGGACCAGCAACATGAAGTTCGCCCTCAACGGCGCCCTGACCATCGGCACACTGGACGGTGCCAACATAGAGATCCGAGACGCCGTCGGGCACGACAACTTCTTCCTGTTCGGCATGGACACGCGCCAGGTGGCGGCGCAGTGGGCGGCTGGTTATGACCCGCGCGCCTTCATCGACAAGTCGCCGGTCCTGACCGAAGTGCTTGACCTGATCGGCTCCGGCTTCTTCAGCCTGGGCGAGCGCGACCGGTTCAAGCCGATCGTCAACAGCCTGCGCGATCACGACGGGTTCATGGTCTGCGCAGATTTCGAAAGCTATCGAATCTGCGAGGCTCTGGCCGGCGATGCCTACCGCGACCGGCGCGACTGGTCCCGGCGAGCGGTCCTGAACATCGCCGGCGCCAGCCAGTTCTCCAGCGACAACACCATCCGTCAGTACGCCGAGGAGATCTGGAAGATCACCCGGTGCAAGACCGACCTCAGCCTGATCGACGGTGGTCGCTAGCTGGCCCTCACCGGATTCTAAAGGAAGACTCAAAGCGACGCGTCAGACGCGTGCCCGACGGGGAGCCCCCGTCTGGCCGCAGGTAAACGCATTGTTTCGCGACAAACTATGCGGAAACCTGCTAAATGAAACGTCGCAATTGGTAGATCCCGAGCGCGGCGGGGCTTCCCGTTGGTTGGTGTAGGTGGCGGTGGGAACGCGTTCGTTCTAAAGTCGCTTCCCTTCGACCGTATCCAAGAACACGGAGAGCTCATCCGGTGAAACCCACTGACGTCCGCAACCCGAGTTATTTCCACAAGGTCGTCGATTGCCAGT